>JAUXST010000490.1 GCA_030679805.1 Reyranella sp.
ATGGCCGATCGAGAAGCACCACGGCCTCGACCTGATGACCCTGGCCGGTCGCGTCGCCGAACGTGCCGCCGCCGAAGGCGTGCGCGCCGTGTTCGTCGACGAGGGCGGCGTCGGTGCCGGCGTCGTCGATCGCCTGCGGCAGCTGGGCGTGCCCTTCGTCTTCGGCGTCAATTTCGGCGGCGCCGCCGAGCGCTGGGATGCCGATGGTGCCAAGCCGCTCTACGCCAACAAGCGCGCCGAGATGTGGGGCAACATGAAGGACTGGCTGGCCGGCGGCATCGTGCCTCCCGACGCCGAACTGCGCGCCGACCTCTGCGGCGTCGAATACGGCTTCAACGGCAAGAACGAGATCCAGCTCGAGAAAAAGGACGACATGAAGAAGCGCGGCCTCGCGTCGCCCGACCTCGCCGATGCGCTCGCCCTCACCTTCGCCCATCCGGTGACCGGCGGCTCCTGGGACCTGCCGCCCACGCAGCAATTCTACGAAACCGAATACGACCCCTTCGCCAAGTTCGACGAGGACTACTGGTGGGGCGACGACAACTGACCCCCTTCCGGCGCTACGCGCCACCTTCCCCCGAGGCGGGGAAGAGAAGGACGTCTTCTCCTCCCCCGTCTCGGGGGAGGTGCCCCCGAAGGGGGCGGAGGGGGCAGTCCTTCTTCAACAACTCACACCAAGGAGACAACCATGTGCCTCTTCTCTATGCCCGCCATGCCCGCCCCACCGCCGATGCCGCCCGCACCGCCAGCCGCGCCCGAGCCGCCTGTCACGCCGACCCAGGCCGATCCCGCTGTGAAGGCCGCGCGCGACGATGCACGCCGCCGCGCGGCGGGACTACAGGGCTATCGCAGCACCGTCGCCACATCGGGGCTCGGCCTGGGCGGCGCTCCACAACCGCTGACGACGGCGCTGAAGACGCTGTTGGGACAATGACTTTTGCCATCGGCTACCGGCCGCCAAGTGCGGACAATTCACGGCCATGCACTCTTGGAAAATGAACTTTTAGATTCGAATTTCTGTACTTTCTCGGCTTGCAGTAGTCTTCTTCCGTGGCGAACCTGCCAAGGTTCAAGGAGAGGGACAAATGAACCGGCTTGCAATCATTGCATGTATTCTTGGGGCGCTGATTTCGTCGATTGCCTACGGACAGAATGCGCCAGCACCCCCTCCAGGAGATTTCAGGGCAATCGTGAAACCAGGGGAAGCAGTGCAAATCTCCAACCACGGCAACTTCGCCAACTGCAAGACCACCGGCGAGGCCGAACTGATCATTACGAAGCCTCCGAAGAATGGAGTGGCGACCATACGCCCAGCAGAGGCAACGCCGCCTGGATGCACAAGCCCGATTACTATGAGCGGGGTCTTCTACAAGCCAAACGCCGGCTTCGTAGGCATCGACGAGTTTTCATACGACCGCACGACAAAGGGGGGCATTGCCCCGCGTACCGCTGGGATCCGGCGCGTCATTGTCGACGTAAAGCCTTAGCCACAGTTTCTCCTCACCGAAATTCGGTGCGTGCTGGATCTCGCGGTCGCCGGATGGGAATGCATTTGAGTGCGAGGCTCTGCTCGATATCGGTAAGCGGCGCCATCGGCTGCGGCGGGGGTCCGTTCATGTCGACCATATTCCATACGCCGGTGTCATGCCCACGCGGGTCCATGCAACTCGCCGAGACGAGCACGTTGCAGACCTGGCATCGAAAACGCACGGACCCCGTTTGCACGTCGGCAATCATCGGATGGTCGGCAAAAAGGAACATCCCTCGCCGACAACGGTGACAGGCTATCCAGATGTTGGGGCGATCGAATCGTTGCTCAGCGAAGGTAGCCATGAGGACGCGTCGGGCTTGAGCGCGGGCCCACCCGCACTCGATTGACCTGTCGACCCATTTTTTAACGCCGTCGCCGCAAACGAGTCACGAGTTTCGAGCACATGCAGCGCTGCTAGCACGCGCTTTTCTTTTCAAGTGCAGGCACTCCGCCAGCACACCACTGCGAAAGAGCACACATGCAGACTCTCGACCTCCGCCGCCATTGCGAGCGGCGCCTGGGGGCGCTCGACCGCGAGCGCGCCTCGTGGTTCGCGCACTGGCGCGACCTCTCCGACAACATCCTGCCGCGGCGCGGCTCGTTCCTCGGCCCGGTCAATCGCGCCGGCCGCGGCGACAAGCGCAACGCCAAGCTGCTCGATTCCACCGCCATGCTGGCCGCGCGCACGCTGGCGTCAGGCCTGATGAGCGGGGTCTCCTCGCCGGCCCGGCCGTGGTTCCGCCTCGGCATCGGCAGCCCGCAGCTTTCGGCGGTGCCCGAGGTGCGCCTGTGGCTCGACGACGTGACGCAGCGCATGCTGCGCGTCTTCGCCCGTTCCAACCTCTACAACGTGCTGGCCGTCGTCTACGAGGAGCTGGGCGTGTTCGGCACCGCCGCCATGGTGGTGCTGGAAGACGAGAAGGAGATCGTGCGCGCCTATCCGTTGACGGCGGGCGAATACTGGCTGGCGCAGTCGGAGCGGCTCACCGTCAACACGCTCTACCGCGCGCTCTCCATGACCACCTTCCAGCTCGTCGAGCGCTTCGGGCGCGATGCCGTCTCGGCCCAGGTGCGCGAACGCTACGATCGCGGCGACTGGGACCGCGAGGTCGAGGTGGTCCACGCCATAGAGCCGAACGAAGGCAGGGAGATTGGCATGCTGGACAATCGCAACATGCCCTTCCGCTCCGTCTGGTACGAGAAGAGCGGCGCCGGCGACGCGCTTCTTTCGGTCGGCGGCTTCGAGGAGTTCCCGGCCCTTTGCCCGCGTTGGCACCTGGTCGGCAACGATGTCTACGGCCGCTCGCCCGGCATGGACGCGCTGCCCGACGTCAAGAGCCTGCAACTCATGCAGCTCAGTTTCGCCCAGGCGCTGGAGAAGATGATCAATCCGCCGATGGTGGCTTCGCCCAGCCTGCGCGGCAGCACCGCCTCGGGCCTGCCGGCCGCGATCACCTACGTGGCCGACACGCAGGGCGCGGGCTTCAAGCCGGCCTACCAGATCAACCCGCCGCTCGACCAGATGAGCGCCGCCATCGAGCGCCGCCAGCAGGCGGTACGCGCGGCCTTCTATGCCGACCTGTTCCTGATGGTGAGCCAGCTCGACGACGTGCGCAGCGCCACCGAGATCGCCGAGCGCCGCGAGGAGAAGCCGGTGATGCTGGGGCCGGTGCTGGAACGGCTGCACGACGAACTGCTCGAGCCGCTGATCGGCCGCGCGTTCCAGATCATGGCGCGGGCGGGCGAGATCCCGCCGCCGCCGTCACCGATGCTGGATGGGCTGAGGCTGCAGCCGGAGTATGTGTCGCCGATGGCGGCGATGCAGGGCAATTCGGTGTCAGAGTAAGCCAGTTCTGAATGCAATCCGACGACTTGCCGAGAAGTCTGCAAATGCTTGGCGCTGTTGATTGTGGGTCGGTAGGAGGAAGATGGGGCAGGCTTTTCAAAGCTTGGCTCCTACACAACTGCATGGATGCTGGCTATGCTTTGGCGCGCGACAGATGACCTAGGAGGGTGTGCTTGGAAGAACTGTATCCAGGTAAAGGAAATAGCGACGGATTTCACGTCACGGGCTTTGCCACGGTATCCCAGTCGTCGAAGCCTATCCTCTCCGGAGCGAAAAGGTCACTCATCGCAGGTCTCCGGAGTTTCGGACGGGAAAACCTGTTTATTTATCAGAGCGACACAGACCCCAATCCATCCTTTGATTTCAGGCCACTGACAGGCGCATTTCTCTACAACGCCATATATCTTGACCGTAGTTTTGCCTTCTCGATCACGTCGAAGCGCATCGGTGATGTGACTTTCGTTTCTGGAGCGCAAGCGCGCGACTACGGTGGAGAAGTGACTCAGGGAATGATCAACCTTCAAGCAACCGGCTACTGGAACCGCGATGGATTGACTCTCGAGATAAGCGGAGAACTCGGTGACAAGGACCACTTCGGACGGCCTGTCGAGACCGGATTTCAACATGCTTCTTATGCAGTGAACTTGAATATCCCTTGGCTCGCGTTGCGCTTCATCTTCTACAAGGAGAAGGGTTTCATCATCGAAAACTATCAAAAGTACGGGAAAGATGGTTAGGATGCGACGGGCAGTCGGGCCAATAAACCATGTTTCTCAATACGCGCCACCTCATGGCACTTTTCCTTTGCGCCGCCTGCTTGCTACCAGGCGCTTCGGCATGGAGCCGGGACATCTGCTGGATTGATTCGGTGACCAGGACACGGTCCGGTATCGAAATCGGGCTTTCGGATTCGGCGCGTGCTGTGGTTCGCAGTGCCGGCCAACGCGATCGCTGGCTGGATGTCAGGGTCACCATGCCAGCGGCCTCCAACGACGAGCCTAATGCCCCTCCGATTGTCACATCTATAAAGGCTAAGTTGGGCGACGAGATCTTGTTGATGGGTGGCATGCACAATTCGTGTCAGTTGCTCGTGGGTACGACAAACGACCGGATCGGAGTGCTTGCCAACGCCGACAATTCAGCACCCGGACTGCCGCGGACATCCGCCAGCAAGTTCATTTACGCAAAGTAGGCACCGCGTTCTGCGCAGTACAAGCAGCCACAACGCCACTTCAAATCCAGCAACAAAGGAATTCGCAATGTGCGATCCCGTAACCATGATCACGGGCGGTACGGCGCTGCTGTCGGCCGCTATGGGCGCGGCCCAGCAAGCCATTAGCGTCACCCAGCAACTGCAGCACACCGCTGGGCAACGCAACGACTACAACTTCCTCGCCGCCCAGCAGCGCAGTGCGGCGGCGGTCGACGAGATGAAGGCGCAGCAGGCTGAGCAGGCCGGTGAAGCCGACGCCGACACGGCCCGGCAGAAGGCGGGCCAACGGCTCGGCCAGCTGCAGGCGCGGCTGGCGGCGCAGGGTACCGATCTCTCGGGCTCTCCGCTCGATCTCCTGGGCGACGTCGCGGCGGCGGGCCAGGGTGACACCCTCTCTCTTCGCTATGAGGGGCTGCGCAACGCCTGGGAGAACCGGGTCAGGGGCGCCAGCCGACAGGCCCAGGCCCGCTACTACGAGACGGCGGCCGGAAACGTCGATCCGACGCTCGGGATCGTGAAGACGCTGCTATCGTGACGCCGATCTGAAACCTTAGGCCATGCCAACATGAGCAAAATGTCTACTTCGACGTTCAAATATGAAGAACGGCCTGTCTGGCGTCCGGTTCTTAATCAATGGCAACACGACTTGGTCGCTGTTGATGACCGGGTGGACGCACTTGTTTGGCTTCTTAAAGGCCGATCGGGTGTTCACGAATGCCATGTACTGACGAAGGGAATATTTGCGTGGTTCGCCTTTCGAGGTGAGCCAGTCTGGATCGAGCCTGCCGATCGCCCAGCTCACTCGGATGGAGTGGATGAAGGCTGGGACCTCGGTGTCGTGCCGATGCTGATCTGGGACCCCGCCGTCGGTCCGTGTCCGATTGCTCCTGATAAGCTGGCTACTAGGGACGGTCGATTTCACGGCATATTGAAAGCCGCCGATGGGAAGACCGCGGACTTGGTCTACGCAATCGCTTCTCCAGCATTGGAGTGGTGGCCCGACGCGCGTCCCTTAGCCGGACCGATCCCCCCTCGTCCCCAACCTCGTCGCCTGAGAAGGGTTACCGCGCGCCTGTCCTGACGCCGATCTGAAGCCTGAGGTTTTAGACCTAAGGCCCGAACCTTAGACCATGCCCCGCCCGGCGCTCCGCCGGGTACACTCCAATTGAGGAGAAGGGGCCGTCCCGCGGTCATGTGCCGTGCGTAGCAAGTAAAGGCCTCTCCCGCCGAAGACCGTCCGGAGGTGGAGAGGACCGAGGTGCGATCAACGCATCCGAGGACTGAATTATGACGGTCTGCTGGGGCTTTTGCGGCCCCAGGTATTCCCGCTGTCACAGGAGGTGCTCAATCCGTGTCACAACATTTGAC
>JAUXST010000631.1 GCA_030679805.1 Reyranella sp.
TGGGATCGTGCAAGAGGCCGCGCACGTGGCCCGAAAACTCGTTGTCGAGCTGGCGCGCGAACATCTCGTCGACGCGGATGGTGTGCTCATCGACCGGCCACGGCTCGGCCGCGGGCTCTGCCTCCGGCAGGCCCGGGATGAGGATTCTTCCCATGTTTGCTATCTCCGCAGGCACGAAAAAGCCCGCCGCGGCGGGTGCCGGGCGGGCGTGGGATCGGCGGACAGGGTCCGCAATGATCGTCTTTTTCTTAGCCTATTCCTGTCGAACCTGCAACTTTTTCTGAAAAGAAAATATGAACGCCCGTTCAGGAGGGGTGCCCCCGCCCTACCTACCGCTTCGCGGGCTCGGCCTTGTCGAGGACGAGTTCGATCGGCTTCAGGAAATCGGTGCCGACGACGGGCAGGGGCTGCTTGAGTTCGAACAGGGCCTGATGCGCCAGCACCAGGCGCGCGGTGATTGCGAGCTTGCGGCCCTCGAACGAGGTCTCCTTGGGCAGGCGCAGCGCGAAGGGGATCGGCACCTGCCAGCCGCTGCGCACGACCTGTTCGGCCAGGATTTCAGCGGCCGGCGTTTTCGCGACGTCGAGCAGCTGCACGCGCAGCTCGACTCCCCTCGGAAGAGTCATCTTCTCACCGTAGGTCGCCACGCCTCCGACGACGATCGACGGCGGCAGCACGTCGCCCAGCCGCCGCATCAGCGGGGTGGCATGGAACATCAGCGCCTCGCCCTTGGCATCGAGCACGCAGGTGAAGCGGAACGGCACCGACGTGCCGTTGCGCCGCCGGTACTCGCCGGTGCCGGTGACCGTGGTCGAGATCGGCTGGCTGCCGACGCTCTCCTCGGTCCGCTCGATCGTGAGCCAGGGCATGCCGTCGAGCGCGATGACGCCGAAGGCGGCATCGGACTGGCGGGTGTCGATGCCCACCCGGCCGGCGCAGCGCGACAGCGCCGTGGACGAGAGGCCGCCGATGTCTTGTGCGAATACCGGGGCGAAAGCCGGGGCTGCGATGCCGGCGAGAAACAGGACGAGACTGAAGAAACGCACCATGGGAATCCCTTTTGGTGCAATCCTAAGTCGCTCCGTGGGCGGCCGGTCTGATCTGGATCAAGCCGCCTTCAGCGCTTGCGGACGAACTCCGCGCGCAGCACGAGGCCCTTTATGCTCTCGTGGCGGCAGTCGATCTCCTGGGCGTCGCCGGTCAG
>JAUXST010000503.1 GCA_030679805.1 Reyranella sp.
TTGCTGTCGATCTCGGTCAACGCTGCCACGGGAATTCCCCTTTTCCGCGGGTGGCGATCCTGCCCCCGACAGGCTATCTACACCTGAAGGATCGCCGCCGGCTGGCGGCGCGTCCATCTGGAAAAGGCATTGCAGAGCGAGACCGGCATGACGCGCGAGGCGATGGAATACGATGTGGTGATCGTGGGCGGCGGCCCGGCCGGGCTGTCGGCGGCGATCCGTCTGAAGCAGCTCGCGGCCGAGCGCAATCACGAGGTCTCCGTCTGCCTGCTCGAGAAGGGCTCGGAGATCGGCGCCCACATCCTGTCCGGCGCCGTGGTCGATCCTATCGGCCTCAATGAACTCATTCCCGACTGGAAGGAAAAGGGCGCGCCGATCGAGACCCAGGTCCAGGACGACCAGTTCCTGTGGCTCACCAAAACGGGCTCGTTCCGCTTTCCCAACTTCATGCTGCCGCGACTGATGAACAATCACGGCAACTACATCGTCAGCCTGGGCGACGTCTGCCGCTGGCTCGGCCAGCAGGCCGAGGCGCTGGGTGTCGAGATCTACCCGGGCTTCGCCGCTGCCGAGGTGCTCTACAACGACGACGGTTCGGTCAAGGGCGTCGCCACCGGCGACATGGGTGTGTCCAAGACCGGCGAGCACAAGGACACCTATACGCCGGGCATGGAGTTGCACGCCAAGTACACGCTGATCGCCGAAGGCGCGCGCGGCTCGCTCTCCAAGATGCTGATGTCGAAGTTCGACCTGCGCGACGGCGTCGACCCGCAGAAGTTCGGCATCGGCCTGAAGGAGCTGTGGCAGGTCGATCCGGCGAAGTTCAAGAAGGGCCTAGTCGTGCACTCGCAGGGCTGGCCGCTGTCGGAGACCGGCGGCGCCGGCGGCTCGTTCATGTACCACTTCGGCGACAATTTGGTGTCGATCGGCTTCGTGGTGCATCTCTCCTACGAGAATCCCTATCTGTCGCCGTTCGACGAATTCCAGCGCTTCAAGACCCATCCCGAGGTCGCCAAGTACCTGCAGGGCGGCAAGCGGCTGGCCTATGGCGCGCGCGCCATCAATGAAGGTGGCGTGCAATCCGTGCCGAAGCTCATCTTTCCGGGCGGCGCGCTGATCGGCTGCTCGGCCGGCTTCGTCAACCTGCCGCGCATCAAGGGCAGCCACAACGCGATCAAGAGCGGCATGCTCGCGGCCGAGGCGGCGTTCGAGGCGCTGGTGGCGGGCAAGACCGGTGGCGACGAGCTGATTGCCTATCCGGTGAAGGTGAAGGCGTCGTGGATCTGGAAGGATCTCGACAAGGTGCGCAACGTCAAGCCGGCGCTGAGCTGGGGCACGGTGGTGGGCACGATCTACGGCGGCTTCGACATGTGGATGCACGATCTCGGTATCCGCCTGCCCTGGACCTTCCATCACAAGAAGGCCGATCACGAGACCTTGAGGCCGGCCAGCGAATTCCAGCCCATCCAGTATCCCAAGCCGGACGGCGTGATCTCCTTCGACAAGCTCTCCTCGGTGTTCCTCTCGAGCACCAATCATGAAGAGGACCAGCCGGTCCATCTGAAGCTGCGCGACCCGTCGATCCCGATCGCGGTCAACCTGCCGCTCTATGCCGAGCCCGCGCAACGCTACTGCCCGGCCGGCGTCTACGAGGTGGTGACGGCCGACAACGGCCAGCCGCGCTTCCAGATCAACGCGCAGAATTGCGTGCACTGCAAGACGTGCGACATTAAGGACCCGGCGCAGAATATCGACTGGGCGGTGCCCGAAGGTGGCGGCGGCCCCAATTACCCCAACATGTGACAGGTATGCGACGCACACTCCTCACGCTGCTTCCGGCTGCGCTGCTGCTTGCGCTCCCGGCGACCGTCGATGCCCAGCAGGGCGGCACGCCCCAGAGCAAGACGCCGCCGCAATCGCAGCCTCAGCGCGGTCTTCAGATCGCGGCGACTCTCGACGGCCGCTATCTCGCTGGCCGCGTGGCCGAGCAGGATCACGACTACGACGCCGCGGCCGACCAGATGGATGCGGCACTCGCGCTGGCGCCGACCGATCCCGAATTGGTCTATGCCGCCTTCCGCATGCGCATGTATGCCGGTCGTATCGACTCTGCCGCGCAGCTCGCGCCGGCGGTGCTGGCGACGCGCCCGGGCGACGGCTTCGGCAATCTCGTGCTCGCGGTGCTGGCCGTCAAGAAGGGCGACTACAAGGCGGCCGAGCAACAGCTCAGCCGCATCGGCTCGGAAAACCAGCTCGGCCCGTTGCGCGACTATGTGATGGCCTGGCTGAAAGCCGGCGAGAAGGATTTTTCCGCAGCCCGTTCGTTCGTCGCCAGGCTCAAGCCGGCGGCCGGCGAGCGTGCCGAGGCGCCGGCGCTGATCATCGAGGCGCAGATCGACGAGCTGGCGGGCGACCGCGCCGCGGCGGAGGCGAAGTATCGCCGCGCAACATCCCTCGATGCCAGCGGCCTGCGCACGACGCTAGCTGCCGCCGACGGGCTGCGCCGGCTCGGCAAGGGCGACGAGGCGCGGCAGATTCTCAAGGCCTACGGTGAACGCTTCAGCGATTCGGTGCTGATGGACGCCTTGGTCGCGTCCAACACGCCGACGGCCAAGGCGCCCTCGCCGGCGGCGGGCATCGCCGAGATTCTGTTCGACATCGGCGGCATCCTGGCGTCGGATCCGCGCAATCAGCGCGCCGACCTCGCGCTGATCTTCGACCAGCTCGCCGTCAACCTGAAGCCGGACCACGATTTTGCCTGGCTGATGATCTCGAGCCTCTACGAGCAATTCCAGCAGATCCCCAAGGCCATCGCCGCCCTCGCCAAGATCGACGCTGTTTCGCCGCTGTCGTGGCAGGCACGGCTCAGGATGGCGGCGCTCGACGCCCAGCTCGACCGCTTCGACCAGTCGGTCGGCCGGCTCAACACGCTGATTGTGGAAAAGCCCGACCGCATCGACGCGGCCCTGACCCTGGCCGATCTGCAGCGCGGCCGGGAACGCTATGCCGAAGCGGTCGCCGCCTACGACATCGCGATCGGGCGCCTGCGCAAGGTCGACGAACGGCACTGGCCGATCTATTTCGGCCGCGGCATCGCGCTCGAGCGGACCAAGCAGTGGCCGAAGGCCGAAGCCGACATGAAGAAGGCGCTCGAACTCTCGCCCGAGCAGCCGCACGTGCTGAACTACCTCGGCTACAGCTGGGTCGACCAGGGCCTGCATCTCGACCAGGGCATGAAGATGCTGATGCAGGCCACCGCATTGCGTCCAGACGACGGGGCGATCACCGACAGCGTCGGCTGGGCGTTCTACCGCGTCGGCCAGTTCGACAAGGCCGTCGAATGGCTCGAACGGGCAAGCGAGCAGAAGGGCGACGATCCCACCATCACCGAGCACCTGGGCGACGCCTACTGGCACGTCGGTCGCAAGCGCGAGGCGCGCTTCGAATGGGAGCGCTCGCTCAATCAGAAGCCGGACAAGGATCGCGTGCCGGTGATCAGGGACAAGATCGCCAACGGGATCAATCCCGGCAACGACAAGCCGACCGTCTATGAAAAGCCTGCTGCTGCTCCCAAGCAGGGTGGCTGATCCGGCCGCGCATTGGCCGGAGTTCGTGCCATGCGGCTCGCACGCGCCAAGGTCAATCTCTGGCTGAAGGTCGTCGGCCGCCGGGCCGACGGCTATCATCTGCTCGACTCGCTGATTGCCTTCACCGACCTCGCCGATACCCTCGAGGTAGGCCCCTCCGACGGCCTGTCGCTCGCCCTCGAAGGCCCCGAGGCGGCGGGCCTCGCCGGTGAGGCCGATAACCTCGTGCTGCGGGCGGCGCGCCTGCTGGCCGATCGCGCCGGCGTGTCACCGCGCGCAGCACTCAGTCTCGCCAAGCATATTCCGGTCGCGGCCGGTCTCGGCGGCGGATCGGCCGATGCGGCGGCAGCCCTTCACGCCCTGGTCGATCTGTGGCGCGTGGCCTTGCCGGTCGAGGAACTGTTCGATCTTGCCGCCGCACTCGGCGCCGATGTGCCGATGTGCCTGGCTGGCCGACCGGCGCTGGTGTCGGGCGTGGGCGAGGTCCTGCGGCCGGCGCCACCCCTGCCGCCTTGCGCCATTCTCCTGGTCAATCCGCGCACGCTGCTCGCCACGCCCGCGGTCTTTGCCGCGCGCCGCGGGCCATTCTCGATGGCGACGCCTGTGCCGTCCTCGTGGCCCGATCTGGGCGGCCTCGTTGCCGCTCTGGCCGCGCGTGGCAACGATCTCGCCGATGCCGCGATCTCGCTTAGGCCCGCGATCGCCGATGTGCTGGCAGCACTCGGTCGGACCGAGGGCGTGCGCTATGCCGAAATGAGCGGCAGCGGCGCCACCTGCTTTGCGCTGTACGACGACGTCGATGCCGCGGGCCGGGCGGCGGCAGGGCTGCCGGATCGCTGGTGGCGGCATGCCGGCAGGCTGATCTCCGACTGAATGCACAACGTCAGTTGGCCTTCGGCACCATGAGCAGGCGCAACTCCATCAACGAGTCGAACAAGGCCTTGCTCGGCTCGCCGGTCACGCTGAGGGCGGCGGCGCGCTCGTAGTCGCGGATTGCGGCGCGTGTATTGGGACCGTTCAGGCCATCGGGCGTGTCGCTGGAAAAGTTGAGGTCGCGGAGCAGTTGCTGGATCGCCCTCACCTGCTCGACAGGCGCCGTCGGCCAGGAGTCGGGCACGGCCTTGGCGGGCTCGATCCTGGTCGCGCCCGACAGCATCTCCTTGGGCATCATCTCCTTGGGCATCGTGCGCGCAATTTCGGCCGATGTCGGTGGTGGTGGCGGAAGTTCCGGGCGGCCGATGTCGATGGTCGCGGGCGCCGGAGTGGTCTTGGCAGCTGCGACCTTTGCCGCCTCAACCTTTGCCGCCTCAACCTTCGCGGCCTCAACCTTCGCCGCTTCGACCATTGCTGCCTCGGCCTTGGCCGCCTCTATCTTCGCGGCTTCGACCTTCGCGACCTCAACCTTTGCGGCCTCAGCCTTCGCCGCCTCGGCGTCAGCAGGCTCGGCTTTCGGGACATCGGCCTTGGGAGCTTCGGCCTTCGGCAATTCCGCTTTCGGCAGCTCTGCCTTTGGCAGCTCGACCGTCGGGACTTCGACTTTCTCGGGAGGCGGCAAGGGCAGCGGCGAGTTGGCGATGACATCGCGACTGGCAAGCGCATCCTTCAGGGCGGCATAGACGTCCCGGGTCGGCTCGCCGATTTCGCGCATGGCGTTACTGCGCTGGAAGGAACGGATGGCCGCGCGGGTCATCGGACCCATGGCGCCGTCCGGCTTGTCGCGCAGGAACTTGAGATCGAACAGCGCCTGCTGGATGACGCGGACCTGGTCGTTGGCTGCCTTGGGCCAGCCCGGCGGATCGACGTCGGCAAGCGGCAGCGCGGGATCAGGCACCGCCACGACGGCCTCGGGAGGGGCCGGATCGATCGGCGGCGCCGGCTTGGGCGGCGAGAGCGCCTCGACGATGAGCTTGAACTCGCTCTGCCCCAGCTGTTGCGCCCGCTCCAGTTCGGCCGGCGTCAGGATGCGCTGGAGGGTCTGGCTGCGCTGGCTCGCGGTCTTGGCCAGCGCCGTCTCGGTGCCGCGATGGGTCTGGCGCTCGAATTCGGCGGTGATGGCGAACCAGGCGAGCGCCGTCGCCGCATCCTTCGGCGCGGCATCGCCGCGTTCGTGGATGTCGCCCAGCGTGAACATCGATGCCGCCATGCCCTGGTGCGCCGCCGAGCGTAGCAGCTCGACGGCTTCCTTGCCGTCGCGCGGTGCGCCCTTGCCGTCGCGCAGCAGCAGAGCGAGGTTGTGCTTGGCGGCCGGCAGGTTGGCCGCAATGGCCTTGCGGTACCATTCGATGGCCCGCGTGGAGTCGCGTTCGACCACGAAGCCGCGCTCGTACATCACCGCGACATTGAAGGCCGACTGCGCCGAACCGCTCTGGGCCGCACGCAAGAGCCAACCTGCACCGGCCTGTTGGTCCTTGGTCACGCCCGCGCCCTGGACCAGCCGCCGGGCCAGTTCTTCCATGGCGGGGATCTCGTTGGCGGTGGCTCTGAGGCGAAGTTCGTCGATCGGCATCGCCGCCCAGTCGATGGGCTTGGGTGGCTCGGCCGAGGCTGGCGGCGCCAACGCGGGCATCGCAGTCAACGGATCGCCGCTGCGGGCAACGTCGATGCTGGTCAGTTCGGGCGGTGCCGGCGCCTCCGGCACGACGATCGAGGCCACACTGGCAAGGGGCGGGCTGGATGACGGCTCGCCGGTGGCGCGCTTTTCTGCGGTGTCGGCAGGCCGCGTCAACCAGACTCCGGCCGAGGTGGCGCCGATGAGCAGGATTGCAACGCCAGCCAGAACGACGGGCCGCTTCGCCAGAGACGGCGCGGCAGCAAGCGATCTGGGCCAGTTGGGCTTGCCGGTCATCCTCCAACCATAGCCGAGACCGGGCGCTGCCGAGAAGGCGTCGCGCGGTGGCGGACCACGATTAGGACGGTCAGCAGGATCACCGCCCCCGCCTGATGCGCCGTCGCCAGGCCGATGTTGATTCCGCTCAGAATCGTGGCAATTCCGAGACTTAGCTGCAGCAGCGCTATCGCCGCCGCAGCCAGCGTTTCGGGTCGTCGCACCCACCACGCCAGCACTAGCACGCCCAGCACCAGGAGCTTGGCCAGCCAGCGATGGATGAACTGGATGGTCGTGCCGTTCTCGAAGGGATTGAGCCATCCGGGCGAGAGTTCGAACAGGCCCGGCGGAATCCAGTGGCCCGACATGGTGGGGAAGGTGTTGTGCGCCGTGCCCGCCCGCAGCCCGGCCATCAGCGCGCCCCAGGTGAGCACGACGAAGAGGAAGGCGATCAGTGCTGTCGCCGCGCGCGATGCTCTGGCGTCATCGCGGGTGTCATCGCGGCGCACGGCCTGCGGCCCGAGGTCGAGGATCAGCCAGACGGTATAGGCGTAGAGCGCAACCGCGAGCAGGAGATGGGCCGCGAGCCGGTAGTGGCTGACCGAGGGGCGATCGATCAGGCCCGACGCCACCATGGCCCAGCCCAGCGCGCCCTGCAGGCCGCCCAGCACTAGCAAGGCCAGCAGCCGCGGCTTCAGATAGGCCGAGAGTCGGCCGCTCCACCAGAACCAGGCGAGCGGCACCGCGAAGACGACGCCGATCAGGCGGCCCCACAGGCGGTGGATGTACTCCAGCCAGAAGATCTCCCTGAATTCGACGACGTTGAAACCACGATTGATCAATCTTCCCTGCGGCGAGGAAAGATACTTCTCCAGTTCGGCGCTCCACGCCGCATCGGAGAGCGGCGGCAGCCAGCCGGTCACCGGCCGCCATTCGACCATCGACAGGCCCGATTCGGTCAGTCGCGTGAGCGCGCCGATCACGATCATGAAGAAGATCATCGCGGCAACGACGATCAGCCAGTTGCGCACGGAGGCGGGAGCGGTTTTCATGGACGCCCGACCATGCGCGAAGCTGGAGGCGTCGTCATCAGGCATAAATGTCGCGAAGCTGCCGCGCGCCTTGCGCTTGCCGGCGGCCCCGGTTAATCGGTTCGCGTACGAACAAATACCCCTCGCTCCGTCTGGATATTTGGCAATGAATGCGTCCCGGCTGGCGCCCGTGCTCTCCCACGGGTTCGCCTTCAACGACCTCTACGACCGCGATGGTCTCGGCCGCCTCGACGCTGCATTTGCCGCCTGGCTGCAGGGCGTCGACGCCGGCCTTCACGCACGGCTGATGGCGGCGCGCGCGACGCCGGACCAGCTTCCGCCGAAGGATGAGTCGAGCCTGCTGATCGAACTCGCCCGGCCGCTCGAGGATTTCATCGGCATCCTGTTCGGCGTGGTGGCACCCGTGGCCGAGCTGCGTGGGCGGCATGCGAGGCTGGCGCCGCTCTACGACTGCAAGCGACTGTTCGTGCAGCGCTACGTCACGCGTGCCATTAAAGCCGATGCGGCGGCGTCCCTCGACAGCGATAGCGTCACGGCGGGCGTCAAGGTCGCGGCAATTCTCGCTGACGGATTGGAAGACTGGGAACTCGCCTTCGCGCTCCGGGTCCGCGCGCTCGTCGGTGCCGAGTTCAAGGTCGAGACGCCGA
>JAUXST010000507.1 GCA_030679805.1 Reyranella sp.
TGGCGTGGACGGGCGGCAGCGTGAGCGGCGCCACCGTGCTGAGTGGCGGCATCGAGTTCGTGTGGAGCGGCGCCTCGGCCGCCAACACTGTCGTGTCATCGGGTGGCGTCCTGGACGCCTATGGCAGCACGACAGGCACGGTGGTCCACAACGGCGGGTTGGAGTTCGTGTTCTCCGGCGGCGTGGCCAGCGGCACGACCGTCCACTCGGGCGGCAACCTCGATGTCTTCGCCAGCGGCGTGGCCCGTGGCGCCACGATCAACAACGGCGGCTGGAGCTATGTCTGGTCGGGCGGCCTCGACAGCGCCGGCACGATCGGCTCGGGCGGTTACGAGGACATCCTGGCGGGCGGCAACGCCATGGGCATGATGGTGGCGAGCGGCGGCACCCAGTACGTCTACGGCAGTGCCGGCGGCACGGTCGTGAACAACGGCTTCCAGCACGTGTTCGCAGGCGGTGTCGCCAGCGGCACGGAGGTGAGCAACGGCGGCTGGGGCTATGTGTGGGCGGGCGGCGTCGTCAGCAACACGACGGTCAAGGCGGGCGGGCTGGGCCTGGTGTTTTCGGGCGGAACGATCAGCGGGGCGACCCTGAGCGGCGGGTTCCTCGAGATCCAGAGCGGCGGCACGGCGGGCAGCAGCACCATCGGCTTCAGCAGCGCGGGCGGCACGCTGCAGCTCGACGATTCGCAGCACTTCTCCGGCCATATCGCGGGGTTCGGTGCGGCAGGCGCCATCGACTTCGCTGACATCGCCTTCGGGGCGCAGACGACGCTGGGCTACACGGCGGCGCCGGGCAACACCAGCGGCACGCTGACGCTCGGCGACGGCACGCATATCGCGGCGATACAGCTGTTCGGACAGTACCTGGCGGCCGACTTCGCCAAGGCGAGCGACGGCCATGGCGGGACGCTCGTCACCGAAGCCCCGATGGCCGATCTACAATCATTGGTCATTCAGCCGCAGCACGCGTGAGTGCGGACCAGGCTTCGTCGTTTTAGTTTTGAACAGCCACACCCTGCTCGAGCCCCGCGACCGGAAGAACCGCCGGGCCCGGGCGCCGGTCCGCGAGCAGATGCCGGGCCTCCGCCATGCGTCCGGCGTTCAGGTACGCCCGCAACAACGTCGCTTCCACCAGATCCACCTGCGCCCGGCTGCCGCCCATGCGTTCCCGATCGGGCAGCATCGGCACGATCAAGTCGATCGCCGCGGCATGATCGCCGCGCTGGAAGGCCGCGAAGGCGCGTGCCACGGCGGGGATGGTGGCACCGGAGGGATAGCGGCCGGCCTTCACCAGCTCCTCGATGGCCTGGACCCAGTCTTCCAACGCGGTGTCATCGCCAGACGCTGCAAAGGCCAGCGCCACGTGCCAGTCGGCGAGCGAAAAGCCCGGGTGGGGAATTTTTGCGCGCGCGTAATCGATCAGCTTCGCCCAGCGCGCGGGATCGCGCGGATAGCCCGCCAGTTCCGAGCGCCACAGGAACGAGGAGGAATCCGAAAGCTTCTGATGCACGGCGCCGCGATGATCGTCGGCCGAGAAGGCGTCGTTGTAGAGGCGAAGGGCGGCTTCCAGATGGCCGGCATGCAGCTCGAACAGGCCGAGGTGCCAGTTCAGGTGGCCGAACAATCCGCCACTGCGATCGTAAAGCGGCAGCCAGTCGCGCATGAAGGCGATGCCGCTGTCGCGCTCGCCGGTTTCATAACAGAGATGGGCGAAGGCGTGGGCGGCATAGGCGTTGCGCCTGACCTGGGCCAGGGAGCGTTCTATCCGGGGGCGCGCCGCGTCGTGCCGACCGATTTCCGATAGCGCCATGCCGTAGTGGGCCTCGAACCACCAATCCTCGCCGTAGTGCGGCGCGAGCGGGCCCAGAAAATCGACGAGGCCCTGTTCGCGGCCGAGCAGGCCGGACATTCCGATCAACCCGCCCTGATTGGCAGCGAGGCTCAGCACCAGCGCGTCGCGCGGCCACGTCGCCACATGGGCGCGGAGTGCTGCCAGCGCCGCCGCGGCCTGGCCGGCAAACAGGTGACGAAAGACATCGATATGGCTCAGCTCGCGCGCCGAAGCGCCTGCCGTGAGGCTGAGTGCCGTGGCGAGAGACTCGCGCATGGCAGCGACGTTGCCGGCGAGGTGAAAGGCACAGGCCTTGCCGATATGGGCGAGGGCAAACCCCGGATCGGCCGCGATGGCGCGGTCGAAAGCCGCGGCGGCGCCAGGGTAGACGGTCAGGAGAAGGTCGACGCCCTCGACATAAGCATCGCGCGCGGCGGCGACGGTGGTGGAGAGCGGGAGTCCGTAGCGGTCCGTCAGCATGTCACCATCACCCTCACTTGTATCGGAAGCGTGCGCCAGAGGGCCCGGGCTTTCAAGATGCGGCGACTAGTACGGTCCCTATGAGCATGAGGGCTACGACAGTGGAATCCCAAACAGTTGGAATCACTGTGCAGAGTTACTATCCCGGGACGCCCGGCCCTATTCAGCCTTGATGCCCGCGACCTTGATCACCTTCGCCCACTTTTCGGTGGCCTCCGCGACGATCTTCCCGAATTCCGCCGGCGTGCCTCCCGTCACCGTGCCGCCCAGCTCGACGATCCGGCCTTTGATCTTGGGGTCGGCGAGGGCGGCATTGAGCTGCTTGTTCAGCAGATCGACGATGTCGGCCGGGGTGCCCTTGGCCACGCTGACGCCGGCAAAACCGCTGGCCTCGTAACCCGGCACGAACTCGGCAATTGTCGGAACGTCCGGCAGCACGTCCAGACGGGCCGCGGGCGTTACCGCGAGCGCACGCAGCTTGCCGGCCTTGATCTGCTGGATCGATTCCGAGATGGGCGCGAAAATCACCTGGACGTGGCCGGCGAGCAGATCGGCGACCGCAGGCGCGCCCCCCTTGTACGGGACGTGGGTCAAATTCACCCCGGCCATCATCTTGAAGAGTTCGCAGGTGATGTTTTGCGGCGTGCCCTGGCCGGCCGATCCGTAGTTGATCTTGCCCGGGTTGGCCTTGGCGTAGGCGATGAGCTCGGGGAGCGTCGTGGCGGGGACCGACGGATTCACCACGACGACGTAGGCCAGGCGCGCGAGATAGATGACCGGCGCGAAGTCCCGGATGAAGTCGAAACCGAGATTGCTGTAGAGCGCGGGATTGATCGCATTTGGCGTCACGGTTAGCAGCAGTGTGTAGCCATCCGCCGGTGACTTGGCGACCATTTCGGTTCCGATGCTGCCGCTGGCGCCGGGCTTGTTCTCGACGATGAACTGCTGGCCGAGGCGCTCCGTCAGCCAGTCGCTCATCAGGCGCGCCATGATGTCGGTCGCCCCGCCGGCGGGAAAGCCGACGACGATGCGGGCCGTCCGCGACGGATAGGCCTGCGCCCGCGCAATGCCGGGCGCGGCCGGCAACGCGGCAGCCCCCACGGCCAGATGCATGAATGAGCGGCGGGGAAATTTCATGAGGCTGCCTCCACTGTTTGCGCGACGACGCGGTACGCAACTCAACTGGACGCTTGCGGGAACAGGCTACACCGGTCTTGCGAGGCCGCCATCGCGCGACGATTGGCAAAAGCCGCGATGCGGATCGGCGGCGTGCGGATCGGAGGCGTGAGGGGGCAGACGCCCTGCCGACGCCGTCGTATCGTGGCGTCCCGAGAGCCATCGCCCGTGATCCATCGAAAGGGGGACGCCATGTCGATGCCGGCCGAGACCGACGCCACCAGCCCGAAGCATCTGCGCGACAAGTACGCCCTCGTGGGCGTCGGCGAGACGAGCTACATGCGGGGCTCGGGGGTGACGACACGCGTGCTGGGGACGTGGGCGGTGCGCAACGCGATCGAGGACGCCGGCCTAAAACCATCCGACGTCGATGGCATGCTGTCCTACCAATCGGGCGATTCGACCTTCTCGAATTTCATCGCCGGCGACCTCGGCATCCGGGCCAACTTCTACATGGACGTGTTCGGCGGCGGCTCCTCGACGGAGGCGCTGATCGGCATGGCGATGGGCCTGATCGAGGCCGGCATGTGCAAGGTCGTCGTGATCTTTCGCGCGATGAACGGCTACTCCCAGGTCCGTATCGGCGGCACCGGCGCGCGCGCGGCGGCGCCCGTGTCGGGCGACATGCTGCACAGCCGTGCCTACGGCTGGCAGAGCGCGGGCCAGATGTTCAGCCCGACCTTCATGCGCCACATGTACGACTACGGGACGCGCCCCGAGCAGGTCGCCGCCGTGAAGGCGATCCACAGCGAGCATGCCTCGAACAATCCCAAGGCCTTCTACAAGGAGCGGGTGAGCGTGGCCGAGGTGCTGGCGAGCCGCATCATCTGCAAGCCGCTGCATCTGCTGGACTGTTGCGTCGAGACCGACAACGGCACGGCGCTCGTCGTCACCAGTGCGGAGCGGGCGCGCGACTGCCGCCATCCGCGCACGCTGATCCGCGGTGTCGTCGGCCGCTGCAGCAAGCCGCGCCTCGACATGCACTACCAGCACGGGCCGATCTCGACCGTCGCCGGCCGCTATGCGCGGGAAATCCTGTGGCCCAATGCGGGGGTCGGACCGGAGGACATCGACGTCACCGGCTCGTACGACGCCTTCACCTTCACCACCATGCTGC
>JAUXST010000635.1 GCA_030679805.1 Reyranella sp.
GGCGGCCGTTTGCCCGATCAGCCGCACCGGCGCGGGCGCCGGCCGGTCGCGGCGCACGATCGGGGCAGCGAAGCTGCCGCCGTTGGCGAGGCCGGCGTAGAGACCCGCCATTTCCAGCGGCGAGACGGTGGCGCTGCCCAGCGCCAGGCCCAGCGAGTTGCCCGAATCGCCCGGCGGCAGGCCGGGGGAGACGCCGGCGGTGCGCAGGGTCGAGAGGAAGCGCTGTGGGCCGACCTTCTCCAGCGCCAGCACGGCCGGCACGTTCAGCGATTGCTGCAGCGCGCGGCGCACCGTGACGGCGCCCTGATGGTCGCGGTCGAAATTGCGCGGCAGCCAGTCGCGGAAGCGGACCGGCACGTCCTCGACCAGCGAGTCGGGATGGAGCGTGCGATCGTCGAAGGCCATGGCATAGATCAGCGGTTTCAGCGCCGAGCCCGGCGAACGGCGGGCGCGCACGAGGTCGACCTGGCCGGCGCGGCCGAAGAAGTCGCTGCCGCCCAGCCACGCCACGACCCCGCCGGTGCGGTTGTCGAGCACGACCATGGCAATCTGCGCCCGATCGGTGAACTGGCCGCGTTCCTCGATGGCGAGTTGGGCGAGTGCCGCCTGCAATTCGAAGCGCAGCGTTGTCGGCACCGTCGTGCCCGGCGACTGGCCGGCCAGCCAGGCTGCGAGATGCGGTGCCTGCATCGGCATGGCGAGGCGGCGATCAGGCGCCGGCCGGCTGACGGCCCGGTCGTAGGAGGCCTGGTCGACGATGCCGTGCTCGAGACCGCGCACCAGCACGCGGTCGCGCGCGGCCTGCGCCCGAACGGCGGCGCGGTCGGGCCTGCGGCGCTCGGGCGATTGCGGGATGGCGACCAGAAGAGCTGCTTCCGCAGCACTGAGCTGCTTCGGCTCCTTGCCGAAATAGGCGAAGGAGGCGGCGCGCACGCCCTCCAGGTTGCCGCCCATCGGCGCCAGGGTGAGGTAGATCGCCAGCACCTCGCGCTTGGAGTAGCGCCACTCGAGCTGCAGCGCGCGGGCGGACTGGATCAGCTTGGTCGTGAAGCTGCGCGGTCTCGGTTCGAGCAGCCGGGCGGCCTGCATGGAGATGGTCGAGGCGCCCGACATAATGCGCCCGCGCCCGATCCACTGGCCCGCCGCGCGCGCTGCTGCCAATGGGTCGACACCCCAGTGCACATCGAAGCGTCGATCCTCATAAGCCTTGAGCAGCGCGAGATAGAGCGGATCGACGTCGTCGGCCGTGGTTTTCAGCCGCCACTTGCCGTCCGGCGTGGTGAAGGCCCGCAGCAGGCGGCCGTTGGCGTCGACGATCTCGGTCGATCGTTCCTGATAGCGCGCGACGTCGGGTGGGAACAGCCGGTCGAGCGCCAGCGCCCCTGCCGCCAGACTGGTGGCGGCAAGGGCCAGGCCCGCGAGGAGGCGCCGGGCGTTCATGTCAGCGCGGCGCCACCGTCAGGCTGCCCATGGCGCTGCGGGCAAAGACGCGCGGCGCATACATGTCGGAGACGTTCACCGCCGGCAGCGCGAAGGTGCCGGGGGTTACCGCGCGGACGATGTAGGCCACGCTGTAGGAGTTGCCGAAGCGGTTCTCGCTGTCCCACCACGACCGATAGTTCCGGTCGCCGAGGTTGAAGGAGGCGAAGAACCGGTCGTCGCGGCCCTCGGCGATCCTCGGTACGGTGAGCTTCGACAGGAACGGGAAGGACTTCGCCGTCTCCTCGTTCAGTACCGATTCGATCTCGAAGCCGGCCGGCAGGAGATCGAGCAGCGCCACCTCGTGATAGCCGCCTTCGAGGTTGCGCCCGCTCAGCGACACGATCAGGCGGTCGTTCTGGCGGACCTGGGCGAGGTCGGCGGTCTCGCCGGCGAACGTCAGGTAGCGCCGTGTCACGCTCAAGCCGTTGGTCGCCGCGGGTTGCGGATCGCGCGGCACGCCGCGGGCCGTCACCTGCATCCAGACGGGCTTGTCGCCATCGTTCTTCACCCGCAGGCCGCGGGCGATCGCGGCCTGGTCGGGATTGATCACGACCGGCTCGGTGGCCGACTTTCCGCCCACGCCGTCCACCGAATAGGCAAGGTCGCCGCTGCCGGCCAGCGCCCGGGCGGCCAGCACCAGCCAGGCCTGCTCCTGAGTGGTCGTGTCCTCGATGCGGGCGGTGAGACGTTCGCGCACCGCGGCCACGACCTGGATCACGCCCTCGCGGCCGCCGGCCTCCGCAGCGAGTGCCAGAAGCGCCGCGCGATTGCGCAGTGGCGAGCCGTAGTAGTCGTTGGCGTCGCGCTCGTCGATGTGCTGGCGGGCGAGGCCGAAGGCGAGGCGGGCGCGACCCGGCTCACCTACCTGGTTGAGCGCTGCCGCGAGTTGGGCCCAGGCAAGGCCGTCCTTGATCCCGGAAGCCTTGGTGTCCTGGAAGTAGCGGACGCGGCCGGGGTCGGCGAGGCCGGCCTTGGCGAGCACGTACCAGGCATAGGCCTGGGCGTTGGGCGAGAACCGCTCGGCCGAGCGGTTGAGCCAGGTGAGGCCGCGCTGCAGCGACGCCGCCGGCACCGCCATCTGCTGCTCGCGGGCGCGCAGCAGGAAGTCGAGGGCGTAGCTCTGCAGCCATTCGGCGGCGGCATTGCCGAACGGACCCCACATGCCGAAGGATCCGTCGGAGATCTGCATGTCGACGATGCGGTAGACCGCGTCCTGGACACGGTCCGAGATCCGGGGATCGGCCGGCCCGTACCCCAGCAGCGCCACGTCGTTGTAGTAGAGCAGCGGCAGGGCGCGGCTGGTGGTCTGCTCGATGCAGCCATAGGGATATTTGTCGAGTGCGCGCAGGAGCGCCGGCACGTCGATGCCGGGAGTGCGCGACAGCGCCACGCTCGCCACGGCCGTGCCCGGCGCGAAGATCGCCGTCACGTTGCGGTCGAGCGTCAGCTCGCGGCCGGGCTCGAGCTGGGCCACGGTATCGACAGCGCTCGGCGTCTGCGCCGCGCGCACCTGGATATCCCATTCGCGTTTGACCGCGAAGTTGCCCGGTCCCGCCACGGCGACCGTCACCTTGCCGTAGCCGGGATCGCCGGCGCGTAGCGTCCAGGTGAGCAGCTCACGCTGATTGGCGGCGAGCCGTCGCGTTTCGGCGACCGGTCGTTCGAGCGCAACCGCACCCGTCGCTTCCATCGTCACCTGATAGTCGCCTGGCTGGCCCTCGACATTGTGCAGCGAGAGCGCCACGCGGCCGGTGTCGCCTGGCGCCAGGAAGCGCGGCAGCACGACATCGGCGGTCACCGCGTCGCGCACGAACAGGCGGTGCTCGGACGAGCCTACGCGGCTCTTGCCGTAGGCCACCGCCATCAGCCGGAGCTGGCCGATGAAGTCGGGGATGTCGAGTGCGATCCGGGCTTCGCCTTTGTCGTCGAGCTTCACCGGCCCGCTGAACAAGGCGACGGTCCGGGTCGGCACGATGTCGAGGCCGCCGATGTCGCCCGAATCGCCGCCGGTCCGGATGCGGCCGAGATCGTCGGCGCGGCCATCGAGCAGACGGCCGTAGTCGTCGCGCATGGCGACGCCCAGCTGGCGCTTGCCGAAGTAGAAGTCGGCAGGGTTGGGCGTGCGGAAGCGCGTGAGCTGCAGGATGCCCTCGTCGACCGCCGCCAGCGTGATGAACGCCTCCTCGCCCTTGAGGTTGGCGACGCGCACCGGCACCTCGATGCGCTGGCGCGGCGTCACCCTCTCAGGCGCGCCGATCTGGACACCCAAGGTGCGCAGCGCCGGATCGAGGCCGAGCCAGACTGCGCCGATGGCGCGTGTCGGCGTTCGATCGGCGGCAACCGACAGCGGCCGCCATGCCGTCACCAGCGCATAGGCGCCGGCACCCCATTCGCCCTTCACCGGGACGTCGATGGTGGTGCCGCCGGCGGGAACCTTTGCCGTGTAGGTCGCCACGATCCGGTCGGTGGCGATGGCGACCAGCGCCTCGCCGGCAAATGGCGCCTCGATGTGCAGCCGTGCCGTGTCGCCGGGCGCATAATTCTGCTTGTCGCCGGCCACGCGCAACGTATCGGGCGTTTCCTCGGCGTCGCCGCCGCCATACCAGCCGACATAGAACTTCATGCTGCTGGTGGTCTTCTTCTCGGCATCGACGATCGTGAGTCGATGCTGTCCCCAGGTCAGGCGGCGCGAGATACGCACGGGAGCGTCGGCCTTGAGCGCGATCGTATCGGCAATCAGCAGGCGCTCGTTCGGGATCGCCTGCCAGCGCCAGCGGCCATCGACCTGGTACCATTGATAGGAGTAATCGATGCGCTCGATGCGATATTCGACGGCGGGCCTGGCGATCTGCGCGCCCGCGGCGTCGACGGCCACGACGTCGAATTCGGTGTCGATGCCTTCACGTGAATAGCGACCCTCGAAGACCGACCGGATTCCGAGATAGGCGTCGCGGCTGCGCATCGGCACGACCTTGTCGGCCATCGTGGCGCGGCCGCCGCCGGGTTCGAACACCCGGGCAGTGAGCTGCGCCCGGAGCGGCAGGACGGTGTCCTTCACCTGGTCGCCGCCCCATTCGAGAAGGGACTTGCCGGCCTCGTCGGTTTCCGGCGCCGTCAGTGTGATGAACGGCGGCTCGAACTTCTCGCGCTCAGCCTCCGGTCCGAAGCGGTACTTGGCGAAGGCGGGGAAGGGCTGATCGTCGACAGTGACGCGCATGTCGGCTTCGACCGAGAGGCCCGACGCCGGCGCGCCGTAGAGGAAGTCGGCTGAAATGGCAAAGCCGTTGGCCTGGCCCGGCCGCAGGATCGCATCGTCGGAGGTGAGTTCGACCTTGAGCTTCTCGGGCACGAAATCCTCGACCGAGAATTCGACACGCCCGACCGGCGCGGCCCGGGGATCGATGTGGGCGGCCACCGACCAGCGCCCGCGGCGCGAGGATTTCGGCAGGGCGATCGCCTGGTGCACGGCACCTGCCGTCTGCAGCGCATGGGTAAAGCGCGTGAACTCGGTGCCGTCGGGTCGCTTGACGATCAGCGTCACCGGCATGTTGGCGAGTGCCGTTGCGCCATCGTCGCGCAGCAGCGCCATCAGCTGCACGGTCTCGCCGGGGCGATAGATCCCGCGTTCGGTGTAGAGGAAGGCATCGACCGGGCCCGGCTGGGCGCGGCCGTCGATGCCGCGGTCGGAGAGATCGAACGCAGCCTTGGTGAGTTCGATCCGCGAGAATTCCTGCTTGGCCGTGTCCGAAGCCATGACGGCGAACGCCTCGGCGGCGCCCCGGCCCTTCATCAGGCCGGCGGCGAAGGTCGCCCGGCCGTCGGCGGCGGTGACGGCCTTGGCGATGGGCTCGTTGCCACGCGACAACAGCACGACCTCGAGATCGGCCAGAGGCTGGGCGCTCTGCAGCGAGCGGGCAAAGACGTTGAGGCCGTCCTCGCCGGTGAAGGTGGTGAGTGCGATGTCGGTGTCGATCACCCAAAGGCCGGAGGCGCCGGAGCCCGTCTGCTCCTCCTCGTCGTCGTCGTTCTGCGACGGCGGGCGGGCGGCGTTCCACATCACCACGAAGTAGGCGCCGGGTTTCCAGTCCTTGATCGTCTCACGGATCGGGAAGGCGGTGACGACCGGCTGATTGGCGACGTTGCGCACCTCCATCGTGCCGCGCCATTGGCGGGCGCCGTTGGTGCCGTTCAGCCACGAGCGCAGCGACCACGACTCGGTGATCGGCTCCGATCCTGGAAACGTGGCGTCGTAGCGGTCGTTGGCGAAGCGGTCGAGGCCGCGTTCGTTGACGCGATAGACGGCGATGCCGACCTTCGAGACGTTGATCGTGGTCACCGGCAGGCCGGCGGCCGAGCCGCGCGGCAGGATGAAGCCCTTGCCCGGCAACGTGACCACCGCCGGCCGCGCGCCCATCGCCACGTCGACCGACCGCTCGACCTCGAGCTTGGCGCCGTCGCGGCCGGGAAAACCTGCCAGCAGCTTCACCTTGTAGTCCTGGCCATAGGACAGGCCGCCGACGCAGAGGCGATCGTCGACCACGCGCAACGCCGACTTCACCTCCGGCTCGATGCGGACATAGTCGGTGTACTTCACGTCGCCGCTGGCCAATGGCTTGTTGAAGGCGAGGCAGGCTTCGCCGTCGGGACGCGAGCTGTCGATGCCGAGGCGGCGATAGGCGAAGGGCTCGTTGGGGGCGGCCGCGGGCTGGGCGATTGGTGTCGGCGCCAGGGAGCCGCTTGCAGGCGCGGCCGGGGAGGTCGGCGTGGCGGGTGTGGCCGTTGCCGTCGAAGCCGTACGCGGTGGCGCCAGACGGTCGAGGGTGTCGCCTGGTGTTCCGATGAGATAGCCCGCGATGCCGGATCCCAGCATCAAAGCCACAACCAAGGCAGCCAGCGTCGACTTATTCATAGGAACCCCCGCAGCAAGCGACCGGAGTGTAGGCCTCCGATTGTGTAGAGACTGTGGAGACCGGCAGCTGAGTTGCGAATCTTCCGGCGCTGTGGCGGTTCTGACACGCTGTGGATAGGCTCGGCTTGAGCGTCCCCGGATTGCGTTCTAATCGCAAGCGATGGTGTTGCATCTAATCAAGCTCGCAGTCGGCGTCGACGACCTCGCCCACATGAAGAAGGTTCAGGCGGCGCGGCGCAAACAGCGCCGCCAGACCCCACGGTCTCCGCACTGGGTCTATACCCGGAACACCCCGCGCCGCTCGGAAGAGCTGCTCGACGGCGGCTCCCTCTATTGGGTCGTGCGCGGCGTCATCCGCTGCCGCCAGGAACTGGTGGGCTTCGACGACGATTTCGACCGGGAAGAGGCCCGGAAATACTGCAGGATCAAGGTCAAGAGGACCTTGGTCCGGACGGCGCCGCAGGCCTGCAAGGCCTTCCAGGGCTGGCGCTACCTCGAGCC
>JAUXST010000636.1 GCA_030679805.1 Reyranella sp.
TTGACCGGCAAAATCGCGACACCGGCGAAGTGCGGCTTGAGTTTTCTTTCTTTCCGCTACTGCGGCGGACATTTTCAGGCACTCGTTTCGGCTGGCCTAGCCCCAGCTCGCCAGCGCCTTCTCCAGGCTCTCGGGCCCGCGATAGAGCATGGCGCGCCAGCCGGCGGCGCGGGCGGCGTCGACGTTCTCCGCCTTGTCGTCGACGAACAGGATCGACTGCGCCACGGCGATGCCCATGCGGGTCTGGGCGCTGGTGAAAAAGACGCGGTCCGGCTTGCAGACGCCCAGCGCCGCCGAATAGACGATCTCGTCGAAATGCGCGCCGAGGCCCGCCTGCTCGCGCAGGTAGGCCACGCGGTGATGTTCCTGGTTGGTGGCGGCGAAACAGCGGCCGCCGGTGCGCTGCCGCCAGGCATCGGCCAGGGCCAGCACCGCACGGTCGATGACACAGTCCTTCTCGAACCAGTAGGCCACGAACTCTTCCATCCGCTCGGCCAGCCCGAGCGGCTCGAGATAGTCCTGCAGGGCGACGTGGAGATCGAGCCGGCCTCGCAGCACTTCGAGGAACTCGCGGCGGAAGAAATCGCGCTCGATCGCCGCGTAGTCGAAATCGAGGTCGGCCTTCAGCGTGGCGTACCACGGCTGTGCCGACCCGGGCTGGGCGAGCGAAACGACGCCGTCGATGTCGAGGGCGAGGACAGGACTGGAACTCATGTCGGGCTATGCTACAGCAAAATTCATGAAGCTCCTCGTGCCTGCCCTCGAATACCTGAACGCTTATGCGGATGCCCTGCGGCGCGGCTTCTGGTCGGACAATCTCCGCCGCGAGGAGTCCGCCCGCGAGGAGCTGGAGCGGATCGCGGCCGACCCCGCCGCGTTCGTCGCCTCACTCGACGATCCCGAGGCCAGGGGCGGACCCATCAAGCTGTCGGACGGCAGCACGGTGACGCGCCTGCCGGGATACCGCCGCTGGATGTGGGACGACGGGTTCTGCGGCTCCGTGAACTTCCGCTGGCAGCCCGGCACGTCCGACCTGCCGGAATATGTGCTCGGGCATCTCGGCTACGCCGTCGTGCCGTGGAAGCAGCGGCGGGGCTATGCAACGAAAGCACTGGCGTTGATGCTGCCGGAGGCACGCAGGCTCGGTCTCGAGCACATCGACCTCACCACGGATCCCGACAACTTGCCGTCGCAGAAGGTCATCACGGCCAATGGCGGTTCCCTCGTCTCACGCTTCCTCAAGGTGGCGGGTCATGGCGGCACCGAGTCGTTGCTGTTCCGGATCCCGCTTTAGCCGCCGGTGCGGATCACGGTCTCGGCCATCGCCGACAGCAGCGACAGGCCACGGGCCTTGAGCGCCCGGGAGGAATCCTTGCCGCCGATCTGGCCATCCAGCAGCAGGCTGATGAAGCCGTGCACGGAGGCACCGACGAAGTCGGCCATGCGCTGCTTGATCTCGCCGGAGGCATGCGGGATGACGGCCTCGACTGCGGCGGCGTGGAGGCTGCGGACCTTGTCGGCCGCGGCGGCCAGGGCCGGCGTGTCGAGCCGGTTGGCCTCGCGGCTGGACATGAGCTGGAACAGCGCCGGATTGCCGGCGGCAAAGGCCATGTAGCCGACACCTTGCCCCACGAGGCGGCCGGTGGCGGCATCCTCGGCCCCCTTAACCCTGTCAGCCTCGGCGGTCATGGCCGCGGCCAGCTCGTCGAAGCCACGGGCGGCCAGTTCCGCCAGCAGGTCGTCGATCGAGGCGAAGTGATAGGCGGGGGCGGCATGGGAAACGCCGGCCCGGCGGGCGCATTCGCGCAAGGTGAAGCCGCGGATGCCCTTCTCCTCCAGAAGCGCCCGTCCGGACGTCACCAGCGCCTCGCGGAGCTGGCCGTGGTGGTAGGGCTGTGTCTTGGAACGCTCCATTCTGCCTCCGTCAAGATAATCTACGCCTAATCTTGTCGTTGGAAAGAGGCAGAAATCTGGCTGACTCGGCCGTGGCCCTGTGGCTTGGTCGAGGCTCCGACGCAGAAGGAGACGCGGGAAATGTCATTCGAAGCCTGGGCGGCGTTTGCCGCGGCATCGACAATCTTGCTGGTCATCCCGGGGCCAACGGTCCTGCTGGTGGTGTCCTATGCCCTGGGTCAGGGCTGGCGCACGGCGCTGCCCATGGCCGTGGGCGTCGCGTTGGGCGACTTCACCGCCATGACGCTCTCCATGCTGGGCCTGGGCGCCCTCCTCGCCACCTCGGCCACCCTGTTCACCGTCTTGAAATGGCTGGGGGCCGCGTACCTGGTCTATCTCGGCATCAAGCTCTGTCGGGCCGGCGGCACGCTCGACGCGGCGCCGCGCACCGATGCGGTCTCGGCCGCGAAGATGCTAGGGCATGCCTGGCTGGTGACCGCGCTCAACCCCAAGAGCATCACCTTCTTCGTGGCGTTCCTGCCCGCCTTCCTCGATGCCAGCGTCGACTTCCTGACCCAGATGCTGGTGTTCGAGACGACCTTCCTGGTGCTGGCCTTCGCCAATGCCTTCGGCTACGCGCTGGTCGCCAGCAAGGCGCGCCGCTTCGCCGGCAATCCGCGCGCGATCGGCGTCGTGAACAAGGTGGGCGGCGGCCTGCTGGTCACGGCCGGCGTGGCGACCGTCACGCTCAGCGGATCCAGGAGCTAGGCGCGTCGCCGCCCTTGATCCAGACCGGCGTGACGGCGCGAACACCGGGCTGATTTGCGAGCAGCGGCGTCACTTCGGCAATGTAGGCCGCGTACCGCGGCTCCTTTGGGAACGCCCGAGGCACCTGCCCTCCGGTTGCCAGGGGGGCCCGGCATACCGAAGGCGACGATGGACCAAGTATCCACCGGCGGCGGCAAGTCGACAAAGGCGATTGGCGAGCCCGGCTGGATTCGAACCAGCGACCACCAGCTTAGAAGGCAGGTGCTCTATCCCCTGAGCTACGGGCCCGTATCGACAGAATAGCACACGCCAGCGGCGGCTTCGCCGTCAGTGGGTCCAGCGCCCGAGCCGGTTGAAGGCGAAATTGTCGGCATAGGCCTTGGGCCGGACCGGCCGCGTGTGCGGCAGCTCGACCCGGTACTGCCAGCCATTCTTTTCGGCGTGGGCCTTGGCCTCGTCGAGGGTTGGAAAGCACAGCCGGACCTGGATCATGGTGTCGCGCGAGCTGGTCCAGCCCATCAGCGGGTCGACCTGCTTCGGCGAAGGCTCGGGTTCGAGCACCCATTCGTGGGTATTGCCCTGGCCGGATTGCATCGCCGTCTTGGCCGGCTTGTAGATTCGAACCTGCATGAACGCCGTTTCTCCATCGCTGCGGGGGGCTTGGTCGGGGCGGCCGGATTTGAACCGACGACCTTCTGCGCCCAAGGCAGACGCGCTACCAGACTGCGCTACGCCCCGCCGCCAACTCCATCTTAGACGCGAGCGGTTCTACCAGTGCCCCGGGTCCCTCGAAAGGGCAATTTCCAGGTGCTACACTGCCTTATGTTCGATCAAACACCCGAAGAAGGCCGGCCCGGCCGTGCCCCGTCCGTCAATGTCCTCGGCGGCGCCCTGCAATCTTGTTCCGTCCAGCCCGTCACGGGCTTCTATCGCGACGGCTGCTGCAACACCGGCGGCGACGACGTCGGCCTCCACACGGTCTGCGTCGTCACCAGCGCGGAATTCCTCGCCTTCTCCAAGGCGCACGGAAACGACCTCAGCACCGCGATGCCGCAATATGGCTTCGCTGGCCTCGTTCCCGGCGACCGCTGGTGTCTCTGCGCCGCGCGCTGGAAGGAGGCGCTCGATGCAAAGGCCGCCCCCCAAGTCGTGCTCGAGTCGACCCATGCGGCGACCTTGCGCATCGTGTCGCTCGACAAGCTGAAGGCATACGCCTTCCGCCCACACTAGGATTGGCGAACTAGGCTTCGATGAACTGGTAGCCTGTCTTGATCCGGCCGTCCGCGGCCAGCACCAGGAAATCGAAGCCGATCGAGATCACGTCCCCGCCGCCGGCCGAAAGCATTTCCCAGCGCAGCTTGATCGTGTCGTGATGGCCATCGACGCCATCCCGCAGGCGGAACACGCACCCCTTCTCTTTCACCCATTTCTCGTAGGCGTTGGTGACACGGGTCTCGATGCCGTCATAGCCGACCGCTTCGAGGGTCCGCGCCAGGTGCTGCGCATCCTCGACCCAGAGTTCGCGAATATGCCGGCGGCGTGCCGTCACGTCTGCTTCGTTCCAGATCGAGATGTATTTTTCGACAAAGGCGTTCATGTTGCTCATAGGGCCAACATGGTGCGCCGCGCGCACGGAGGCGATGACCTGCGGGGTAATCGAGCGCTCGAGCGCACAAGCCTTGCAAGCACTGCTAGCAGCCCGGCAAAATGCACAAGGCAGGTTTGCGATGATAAAGTTGCAGGTTAAGCCGGATTTGGCCTAAGTTTCCGCTATCGTCGCACGAGGCCTGTCTCAAAGGCCGAGCCGCCCGTTCACTTGCCCGGGACGGCTCCTTGTCGTGACCGGGTGGCGTTCCCGCTCTCCACGCGGGCGATGCAAGGGGCCAAGTCTCAGGACGCGGTCGCGGTGCCACTGGGGCAAGGGCGTACGTCCCTGCCGATCAAGAACATAGTCGTGGGCTTCCCTCACCCGGCCGTCCCGGGAGGCCGTCGCAAATCTGACGCGAATCGATCATACGCGCGCAGCCGTAAACCTTTGGCGCGGCGGACTGTTTGCCACCCTTGCTCCATGTGACTTGTCACGTTGGGGGCCCTGGGTGGCGGATTGTCCCGCCGGACATGCCCGGCCGACCCGACCGCACGAGTTGCGGGACGCAAGAACCAGCCGGTCCCTGGAAGGTCACTCCAGAGGATCGGCCTAAAAGCCGGGAGAAACCCGGCCAAGCCCTCCCTCGTCCTGGGCCTTTCGGACAAGCTGCGTGGCCACCGGCCTCCTCGTCCCCTCAGGGGATTGCCGGTTTCTCGGGGACTCTAGAACCGCGTGGAGCGGACAACGCCGAACAACTTCTGACACAAACGCCAACATCGTTCTTGGTGTCACAAGTTGTTCGGCGGATAGCAACTCCGTCGCCCCGAGCGAAGCGAAGGGCTGCGCGAAAGCAAGGTCAAGCGACAGCTACGCGAGGAGACGGCATGACCTGCGCGCTGAAGCGGTGATACTGGGTCTAGGCGTTGCCGAAGATCGGGTTCCTGACCTTGTCGCCAACCTTGATGCCCAACAGCTTGGCGCTGCCGCCATTGATCTCGAGCACGCCGCGCACCGGAAACTGGCTGGGGATGGTGTCGGTCGACAACGGCACGGCGTTGGAATGGATGTGCCGGATCGTGCCGTCGGCGGCGATGAAGATCATGTCGAGCGGGATCAGGGTGTTCTTCATCCAGAAGCTGACCGGCGCCTCCTGGTAGAAGTCGAACAGCATGCCTTCGTAGGGGCCGAGGCTCTTGCGAAACATCAGGCCGTGCGACCGCTCGGCGTCGTTGGTTGCCAGGTCGACCTCGAACTTGAGTTCGCGCCCGCCGGTCTCGATGACCAGCGCCGAGCGCTTGAACTTGATGTCGGCGCCCTGCGCGACAGCGGTACCCGCGGCCAAGGCAAGGGGTGCCGCGAAAAAGAGCCGGCGGCCGAGCCGCCGATGAAGTCCTGCGAAAGCCATGACCATGGGATAGAGCCCGATTTCGTCAAACTCAAGACACTTGCGTGACAACCGGCCGCTTCCCATAGTGCGATCAATTCATCGGGGGGAGCCGCACCGCGGCTGAGAGGTTCGCAAGAACGACCCCGAACCTGATCCGGTTAATGCCGGCGTAGGGACTGGTGACTTCGTGGTGGCTTCCCCTTCCCTCTCCGTGCGCGACGCGCGCATCGTCTTTGGCGACCGCGTGGTGGCGGGCGGCCTCACGTTCGACTTTCCCGGCGGCCGGACGACCTGCCTGCTGGGCCGCAGCGGCGTGGGCAAGACCTCCCTGCTGCGCTGGCTGGCCGGCCTCCTGCCGGGATCCGGGCGCATGCAGCCGACGGCCTATATGGCGCAACGCGACCTGCTGTTGCCGTGGCTCGACATCCTGGACAATGTCCTACTCGGCTACCGCCTGCGCGGCGATGCGGCAGCCCTCAAGGCCGCCGCCCCCCGGGCGCGGACGCTGCTCGCGGAAGTGGGGCTGGGCGACCGGGCGGGCGATCGTCCCGAGACGCTCTCCGCCGGCATGCGACAGCGCGCGGCGCTTGCGCGCACGCTCTGCGAGGATCGGCCCACCGTTCTGATGGACGAGCCTTTTGCCCATCTCGACGCGGTCACGCGGCTGGAACTTCAGGATCTCGCGACACGGCTGTTGGCCGGCCGGACCGTGGTGCTGGTCACGCACGATCCCCTGGAAGCCCTGAGAATGGGCCATCAGGTCCGTGTGCTGTCGGGTTCGCCCTTCGCCGTCGGGCCGGCGATCGAGCCGCCGGGCGCGGTGCCGCGGGATCCCACCGATCCCGTTTTGCTGGGCCTGCAGGGACGCCTGATCGCCGAACTCCGGAGCGCCCCGTGAGGCCGCTGATCACCGTCGTTGGCCTGCTGCTCGCCTGGGAAGCGCTCACCTGGGCGACCGGCGTGCCGGTCTATATCCTGCCCCCACCATCGCGTGTGGCTGTGGCGCTGGTCGAGCGCTTCGATCTCCTGATCGAACAGGCGGCCTGGACGGCGGCCGAGATGGTGCTGGGCCTGGCCCTGGGGCTGGTCCTCGGCGCGATGCTTGCCGTCGTCTTTGCCGCCTCGGCCGGGTGGCGCCGCTGGGCCCTGCCGCTGGTGATTATCTCCCAGGCGATACCGGTGATCGCCATCGCGCCGCTGCTCGTGCTGTGGCTGGGCTATGGCATGGCCTCCAAGGTGGCCATGGCGGCACTGGTGATTTTCTTCCCCGTCGTCAGCGCCCTTTACGACGGCCTGCGCCGAACCGACCCGGGCTGGATCGATCTGGCGCAGACGATGGATGCCTCACCTCAGGCCATGCTCCTCCAGATCCGCTTTCCTGCCGCCCTGCCCGCCTTCGCATCGGGGGCGCGCATTGCCGCCGCCGTGGCGCCGATCGGGGCGGTGATCGGCGAATGGGTCGGCGCCAGCGCGGGGTTGGGCTTCCTGATGACGCAATCGCTGGCGCGCGGCCAGACACCGCTCGCCTTCGCCGCCCTCGTTCTGTTGTGCCTGCTCGGACTCGCGCTCTACCACGCGACCGACTGGGCCGCCCGCCGACTGGTTCCCTGGCAATCGCCTCAAGGAGAATGACGATGCGCATCCTACTTCAGACTCTCGTGGCCGTGGCACTCGCCAGCACGGCCGTGCCCGCCATGGCGCAGGACAAGGTCCGCGTCCTGCTCGACTGGTTCGTCAATCCCGACCATGCCGCACTGGTCGTGGCCAAGCAGCGCGGCGTTTTCACCAAGCATGGGCTGGACGTCGAACTGATCGCGCCGGCCGATCCCAATGCGCCGCCTAAGCTCGGGGCGGCCGGTCAGGCTGACTACGCGCTGTCGTATCAGCCGACCCTGCAGATGCTGGCCGCCGAAGGCTTGCCGCTGGTCCGCGTCGGCGTCCTCGTCGCCCAGCCGCTCAATTCCCTTGTCGCGCTGGAGGACGGACCGGTGAAGACCCTCGCCGACTTCAAGGGCCGCAAGATCGGCTATTCGATCGCGGGCTTCGACGAGGCGCTGCTGGGCGCGATGCTCGAGAGCGCGGGCCTCACGCTCAAGGACGTGACGCTGATCAACGTCAATTTCGCCCTGACCACGGCGTTGATGAGCAAGCAGGTCGATGGCGTGATCGGTGCGTTCCGCAATTTCGAACTCAACGATCTGGCATTGAACAAGGCCAAGGGGCGCATCTGGCTGGTCGAGAAGAACGGCGTGCCGATCTACGACGAGCTGATCGTGGTGGCCAAGCGCGAGACCGTCGATGCAGCGCGAACGAAGAAGCTGCTGGCGGCAGTCGCCGAGGCGACGGCGTGGCTGAAGGCCAATCCGGCCGAAGCGTGGAGGTTGTTCATCGCGTTCGGCAAGGACCTCGACAACGACCTCAACCGCCTCGCCTGGAAGGACACGCTCCCGCTGCTGGCCGACGATCCCCTGGCCCTCGATCGGGCGCGCTACGAGACATTCGCCGCGTTTTTGGTGAAGCGTGGATTGATCAAGCAGGCGCCGGCGCTCGACACATACCTGCGCGACACGAGGTGACTCAACCTCAAGCCGCCCTGCTTCAGGCCGCCCGAATCTCGATGACCTGAAGACCTTTTTGCCCCTCGGCGACGCGGATCATGACCTTCTGGCCGGGGGCCAGGACGTCCATGCCGTGCCGGCGCAGCACCGCGGCATGGACGAAAATGTCGCCGTCGGCCGCCTCGCGCGTCACGAAGCCGTAGCCGCGCTCGTTGTTGTACCATTTGACCAGGGCAACGATGTATTCGCCCATCGCGACGCCGTCCGGTATCGGCGGCGGCTTGGGCCCGACGGCAACCGCCGTCGACGAATCGACATCGAGCACCTTCATGACCTGCCAGCCCTTGGGGCCACGCACGCCGGCGCATACGACAGTAGCCCCGGGCTTGAGATCCTCATGCCCGGCCTGTCGAAGTGTCGTCACATGCAAGAACGCGTCGCTATTATCGATGTCGAGGGCTAGAAAACCGTAGCCTTTGACAGCGTTGAACCACTTAACTTTACCACGCAGCTCAACCGTACCCGCGTCCCCGCTCGCTTCCCCCTGGTGGGTCGTCATTCAACGATCCCTTTTGTTATTTGGAAATCCTATCATTCCGGAGAGCGGACGCAACGTCCTTGTGACCGGTCGCGGTCGAATCAGACAGCATATCAAGTGCAAGTAGGAGGCATCACCCGATGTTCAGAGCCGATCTTTTCAAGGGAAAACGCTTCCTCGTCACCGGCGGTGGCACCGGACTCGGCCGGATGATGATGGAGAAATTCGTCGAACTGGGCGCGGACTGCGTCATCTGCGGACGTCGCGGGGGCGTGCTGGAGGAGACGGCCAAGCAGGTCATGGCCAAGTATCCCGGCCGACGGGTCGACACCCATGCCGTCGATATCCGGGTCGCCACGGCGGTCGAGGAGATGATCGAGCGGATTTGGGCCACCGGACCGCTCGACGGTCTGGTGAACAATGCCGCCGGCAACTTCATTTCCCAGACCAAGGACTTGAGCCCGCGCGCCTTCGACGCGATCGCCAACATCGTGCTGCACGGCACGTTCTACATGACCAATGCCTGCGGCAAACGCTGGATCGCCGAGAAGCGCAAGGCGAGTGTGCTCAGCATCCTCACGACGTGGGTCTGGACTGGCAGCCCGTTCGTCGTGCCGTCCGCCATGTCCAAGGCGGGCGTTGCCGTGATGACCCAGAGCCTCGCCGTGGAATGGGCGCGTCATGGCATCCGCCTAAACGCCATCGCACCCGGTCCCTTCCCCACCGAAGGCGCCTGGGCCCGGCTCAATCCACTGAAGGAGGGTGACGACAACCGCTACAACACGCGCAATCCGATGGGTCGCGTCGGGCGGCCGAGCGAACTTGCCAACATGGCGGC
>JAUXST010000637.1 GCA_030679805.1 Reyranella sp.
AGCGGCCGTTCTCGCAGCTCATTGACCTGTGGACGCTCCAGCTCGATCGCATCGCGGCGCGCGCCGACCAGCCCAGTCTCCTGCCGGTCGAGATCGATACGCTGCGCGAGCAGGCCAGCGACGTGCGCGCGGAGGCCATCGCCGCCGCCGCCTTTGCCCGCAACGATCTCGCCGATACCAAGAAGCTGCTGGCGCCGCTCGAGATCAAGTCGGGGCCCGACGCCCCGCCTGAGTCGGAGGCGGTGAAGGCCGAGCGCCAGCGCATGACGGAGCAGGCAACCGCCAGCGAAGGTCGCGTCAAGCAGGGCGAGGTGGTGATTGCCCGCGCCGACCAGCTTCTCGAGCGCCTGACGAAGCGGCGCAGCGAGGTGGTGTTGCAGACGCTGCTGCATCGCGACGCAGCGCCTCTGTCGCGCGAGGTCCTGACCAGGGTCGGCCCCGAACTCGCCGCCTCGGTGCAGTCGCTGTCGTCGGCCCTGGGGGCGTGGAGCAGCAACGGCATCGTGGCGTTGGGATCGGACAGCCACAGCCTGGTCTTGCTCACGATCTGGGCCGCCGTCACCATCGGCCTGTGGTGGATCGGTCGCGAGCTGCGCCGCCGGTTCGGCCACAGTCACGCCCACGAACCCGGCCGCAGCGACCACACCATTGCCGTCGCCATCGACGGCCTCGGGCTGGTCCTGGTGCCGATCCTGGCCGTCTGGCTGATCGGCAGGCTGCTGCTGGCGAGCCAGCCGCCGCCGCCCGTCGACAGTTTGGTGCCGGAGCTGGTCTCCCGCCTCGTCATGCTGCTGCTGGTGTTCGGCATGACCTCCGCAGCGCTCTCGCCCAGCCGGCCGGAGTGGCGGGTACTGCCCTTCACCAACGACAGCGCGCGACTACTCTCGTACTCCATCCGCCGCCTGATGATCGTCGGCGTCACGCTCGACTTCATCTACGTCGCATTCGTCCGCAGCGGCGTGGGGCGTGAAGCGGTGTCTGCGGTCAGCGCTCTGATACTTGCCACCATTGTCGCCCTGCTCACCCTGCCGGCGCTGGGCAATCGCGCCTGGCAGGCGGCGCGGCCCGAGGGCTCCGGCCTTCCGAGAATGGTGGGTGGCACCTGGTGGTCGATCGCGCGCTTGCTGCTCAGCCTCGCGGTGCTGTCCTCGATTGGGTTTGCCCTCGCCGGCTACGCCACTTTGGCGTCGCATCTCAATGGCGCGCTTTCCGAGACCTGCCTGCTGATCGGCATCGCGCTGCTCCTCCACCGGCTGGGAGCCGACCTGCTCGAGACGGCCGCCGCGCCCGAAACTCCGTCGGGACGCTGGGTTCGCCATCGTCTCGGCCTGCCGCCCGATTCGGCCGTCCGCGGGCAATATCTCATCCTGCTGCTGCTCGACATTCTCCTCGTGCTGCTGCTGGCGGTGGCGATACCCACGGCCTGGGATGTCGACATGGACGCCATCCTGCAGGGCTTCGGCCAGCTGATGCGCGGCGTGAAGGTGGGCGGCGTCACCATCTCGCTGGGCAATATTGGCACGGCGATCCTGGCCTTCGCGGTATGCATGCTGATCGCCCGCTTGGTCCGCAGCATCGTGCGCGATCGCGTGATGCCGACTGTCGACGCGCCACTGCCGCTGCGCCAGTCGATCGACGCCGGCCTCAACTATGCCGGCGTCCTGATCGCGATCCTGGTCGGCGTCGGCGCGCTCGGCGTCGACTTCACCAACCTCGCCATCGTGCTCGGCGCCTTGTCGGTCGGTATCGGGCTCGGCCTGCAGAACATCGCCAACAACGTGATCTCCGGCGTGATCCTTCTGATGGAGCGCCCGATCAAGGCCGGCGACTGGGTCGTGGTCAACGGACACGAGGGTTTCGTCCGCCGCATCAACATTCGCGCCACCGAGATCGAGACCTTCCAGCGGACATCGGTGATCGTGCCGAACAGCATGTTCCTGCAGAGTCCTGTCATCAACCGAACCTATTCCGACACCTCGAGTCGCGTCGAGATCCAGATCACCGTGCCGCTGGCAACCGACGTCACCAAGCTGGAGGCGATCCTGCGCGAAGCGGCGCTCGGTCATCCACGGGTCCTGCGCGTGCCGGCGCCGATCGTGCGCTTCGTGCGCCTCGGCACGGCCGGCCTCGACTTCGAACTGTTCGTGTTCGTCTCCAATCTGGAAGACCGACTGACGGTCGCCAACGGCCTCAACCGCACGCTGCTCGCCCGGCTGATCGACGAGAAGATCATCGACCCCAGGCCGGTGCCGGAACTCAGGTTGCGCGACATCGACATGCTTGGCGCTGCGTTCCGCGGCGAGCCGCCGCCGGAGCCGCCGAAGAAGGAAGGCAGCTCGGAGATGGGGATCGAAGGAGCGGACGATGCCGCCACGGCGCCGAAAGACTGACGCGCCACGCAGGCGCTGGCCGCTCGTCCTGCTGTTTGCCGCAGGCGTTCTGGCAGGTGCTGCCCTGTGGGCCTATTCGCCAACCTTGCCGGCCGAGACCCTGATCGCGCAGTACGCCAATGAGCGCTCGAAGTTCGTCGACGTCGGCGGCGTACGAGCCCATGTCCGCGACTACGCGCGCGACGAGACGAATACCGATGCAATCCCGCTGGTGCTGATCCACGGATCGCTGGGCTCGCTGCACATGTGGGAGGGCTGGGCGCGCGAACTGGGGCCACGCTGGCGGCTGATCACGGTCGATCTGCCGGGGCACGGCCTTACCGGTGCCTGGCCACGCGACGAGTACACCGTCGAAGCCTACACCGATTTCATCGAGGTGCTGGTCGACACCCTGCATCTCGACCGGTTCGTGCTGGTCGGCCACTCGATGGGGGGCGCCGTCGCCTGGAGTTTCGCTGCCACCCGGCCGGACAGGGTGAGCCATCTCGTCCTGGTCGATGCCGCAGGCTATCCGCGCCAGGGCGAGACGCCGCTGCCGATCCGGCTTGCCCGTATGCCGGTGGTGGGCGACATCGGTATTTACTTCAAGCCCGAGCGCCTGGTGCGCCGCTCGCTCGCCGAGGTCTACGCCGATCCCGCGATGGTGACGCCCGAGCGGATCAAGCGATACGGCGAACTGCAGCGGTTCCCCGGCAACCGCGAGGCCACCTTGCAGCGCGCCCGCACCCAGGAGCCGCTCGATCCCACGCCGCTCAAGCGGCTCGACGTGCCGACCTTGATCCTCTGGGGCGCCAAGGACCACTGGGTGCCGGCGGCGGATGCCTTCCGCTTCCGGAACGACATCAAGGGCGCCAAGCTCGAGATCTTCGAGAACCTCGGCCACAACCCGATGGAAGAGGATCCCAAGGCGACCGCCGCCGCGGTGGCCGCTTTCTTGGCCTCGACGCCGCCGCGTCGGCTCGTCTTGCCCCGTCCAGCGGCGCCGGAGGGGTCCCCGACCGACCCGACGGCTGTGCTTCCCGCCGTGGTCCCGGAGAAGGACTAGGCACTTACCAGCAGCGCCATCACCTTGGCGAACGCCTGGTCGGCGATGGTCTCGATCTCGGCCTTGGTGCGGTTTTGGATCGGGTGCGGCACGTAGACGACGGCAGGCTCGAAGCCGAGCGAATCGCTTTGCGCCGCGACACCCTCCGCAAAATGGGTGGTGACGATGTTGACGCCGGGAAGGCCGCGTCCGTCGAGACTATGAAGGTCGTGCAGACTGCACGATGTGCAGGAGCCTCAATCGCTTAAGGCGATCACCGCGAGCTGGTTCTCCGCCGCAATCTTCTGCAGGAGATCAGTCGGCGCCACCTTGGTGTTGGTGGGCTTGCGGTAGCGCCGGGTGGCGACGCCCGCCTGCTTGAAGTGGCCTTCGAGCCGGTCGATGAACTCCGACCCGCGCGCCTTGCCGATGTCCATCAGCGCCACGCTCTTGCCCGCGACGGACGGCGGCGGCGAGAGGCGGGCACGCCGGGTCGGCGAGGTCTCCGCCGTCGGATCGCGCAGCTTGGTTGCGATGTTCATGAGCGCAGCTCCCTAGCGGATTTCATGCGTGACGGCCTGGCACTCGTCGCGCACCGACTGGCCCGGCCAGCCGCCGACGATGGCCGAGAATAGCCCGGCTTCGCCGCCGGCGCGAACGATCAGAAGCCCACCGGGCTGGAACTTGTCGACAATCTGGTCGGCGAAGGACGGCGGCATGCCTTCGGCGATGCCCTGGGCGCCGCGGACCACCTCGCTGCCCGGCCGCTTCAGCGCCTTGTAGAGTTCGTCCTCGATGCGACGGCGGTCAAAGCCGCCGTCCTTGAAGATCTTGTAGTGCTCGGGCGCCAACACCAGTACCGCATTGCCGGCGAGACAGAGCTTGGGATGACCGACACCGAACAGGCCCATGGCCAGCGAGCGCACGAGTTCCTCCGGCGTGCGCGACTTCTGGTCGATGAAGCCGTTCACGCCCTCACCGTGGAACAACGTCACGGCGCTTTTGCCGGCGGGAATGCCACGGCGCTGCGCCAGCGGCTCCCAATCGGGATCGGACTCGTCCTCGGCAAAACAGAAGGTGTACTTGCCGGGATTGCCCAGCGTTGCGCGGTCCATGCCACCCGGCAGGCCGCCGCCGACATTGCGCACGATGAGCTGCAAGGCGCGGCCGATGGTGGCGTTGGCGCGGTTGCCCTGGCCCAGCGCATTGACGCCACTGTTCATGCCGATAGCCTTGGCGGCCGGCCCGTTGATGATGACCAGCGGCCCGGAGAAATGCGTGGTGCAGAGCAGCCCATGCAATACGAACAGCGGATCGAGCGCAGCCTCGAGCACGCCCAGCACGACCGGCATGTATTCCGGCTTGCAGCCCGCCATCACCGCGTTGATGGCAACCTTTTCGACCGTGCAGGGGGCGAGGTTGGGCGGGATCAGGCCCACGATCTCATCCGGCTTGCGATCGGTGCCGCCCACCATGCGCAG
>JAUXST010000511.1 GCA_030679805.1 Reyranella sp.
ACAGATAGGCGAAAGGCCCGTCCGGTGTCGGGACACCGGAATCGGCCTCCTTGATGCGGCCGCGCATCTCCGCGACCAGTGTCTTCTGCAGCGCCTGCGTGGGCGCCAGCAGTTCCTCGGCATAGGCGTTCTCGGCCTCGAGATAGGCCCGGATGTCGGGATCGAGCAGGGACGGGTCGCGCAGCACCTGCTGCCACTTCTCGTCCTTCAGCCAGGCATAGTCGTCCGACACCGTGACGCCATGCAGGGTGCGCCGCGAGGGGCGTCGCGGCGCGATCGGTGGCTTCACGGGGAGCTCACGCGAGGGTCTCCCACGAGGGTCTCAGTAGTTGCCGGCCTTGGCGACCGCCCTGGCCGGCGCATCGGCCTTGCCGCCCAGCATGCCGCGCATCTCCGCGCCCTTGGTGTCCCACCAGTCGGCCAGGATGCGCACGTCCCAGCCGACGCAGAAGTGCTTCACGCCCATTTCCAGATACTTGCCGGCCTGGCTGGGGTCGCGCAGTTCGACGCGCGGATGCAGGCCCATCCGGAGCGCGGTCTCGATGGTCTTCTTCTCGGCCGCCAAAACCTCGGCATCGGCATACTGGCCGGTCTTGCCGATGCTCATCGAGAAGTCCGAGGCGCCGAACTGCACCATGTCGATGCCGGGTACCGACAGCACGGCCTCGAGATTGTCCACGCACGACTTCTTCTCGACCATGATGGCGATCACCACTTCGTTCAGGGCATCGACGTAGGCGGGCGATCCGCCGGTGCGCACGGTGCCGACGTCGCGCCGCATGCCGACGCCCAGCCGGCCGCGACCGCGCGCGCCCTTGGCCATCGTCGTCTCGGCGCGCACGGCGTCGACCGCGGCCTTGGCGTCCTCAACCGAGCGGATGTCGGCGAACAGCACGCTCTGGAAGCCCGAGCCGATCGCCCGCATCGCCTGGTGGGTGTACTGCGTCTGCTCGATCTTGATCATGCCCGACATATTCATCAGCTCGAAGGCGCGGCCGAGATTGTCGAGGTCGTGCATGGTGAAGGGCGCGTATTCGGCGGTGAACTCGACATAGTCGTACTGCTTGGAATGGCCGATCAGCTCGACCAGGGTCGGCCACGCCGACAGGATGTGCGTGCCCACGGTGGGCTTGCCGGCGTTGAGACATTCGCGAAGCGGATTGCGACTCATGAAGTTTCCCCCTGGGGTCCTGTTCGGGCTAGTCTCGCATCTTGTGTAGGGGGAGTGCCATGTTTCCGACGAGGGAAAGTCTGACTATCTGTTTTGCGCACGCGGCATACCAGATGAAGGCGCGGTTCGACGCGCGCGATACCGGGATCAAGAGTTTTCAGGTCCGTGCCTATGACGACCTGGTGAAGCGGATCGGCGAGGCCGATGTCGTGGTGGCTTCCGGCATGTGGAAGAACGACGTGATCCCGCATGCCTCGAAGCTGAAGTTCATCCAGTCCATCAGCTCGGGCATGGACCAGTATTCCAAGGAGATGCTGGCCGCCAAGGGCGTGCGCCTGGCGAGTGCTGCCGGCGTCAATGCCCGCGCCGTGGCCGAACATGCCATCGCGCTGATCCTGGCCATCGCGCGGCGCCTGCCCGAGGCGCGCGACAATCAGCACAAGAAGGTCTGGCGCGGCATGATCGGCGATCTCGCCCAGCGCGAGGACGAGCTGGGCGGCAAGACGCTGCTGGTGGTCGGCATGGGCCGCATCGGCAGCCATCTCGCCAAGCTCGCCAAGGCCTTCGACATGAAGGTGGTGGGCATCCGCCGCGATCCCACGGCCGGCGCCAACGGCGCCGACTCGATCCACGGCATGGCCGACCTGGTGAAGCTCGTGCCCGAGGCCGATTTCGTGGCGCTGACCTGTGCACTGACGCCCGAGACGACGGGCCTGATGAGTGCCGCGGCCTTCGCCGCCATGAAGCCGTCATCGGTGTTCGTCAACGCGGCGCGCGGCAAGGTGGCCGACGAGGCGGCGCTGATCGCCACCATGAAGGCGGGCAAGATCTGGGCGGCGGCGCTCGACGTCACCGTCGACGAGCCGCTGCCCGCCACCTCGCCCCTGTGGGAGATGCCCAACGTCTTCATCACGCCGCACACGGCGGGCGAGACACGCGCTTACGAGGACAATGTGATCGACATCCTGATGGAAAACCTCGACCGGTTGTGGCGGGACGAAAAGACCCTGCGCAACCAGGTCCTATAGGGAGACGACAATGGCCGCAGACCCCAATCGCGTGATTGTTACCGGCGAGAATCCGTTTATCCGCCTCAGCGAAAAGGATGGCGATCCCAACTCCACGGATGCGAGCTTCTGGCGCATCCTGTTCTGCCCAGCCGGGCCGGGCCACGTGCTCTACCTCAAGAGCGAGCTGACGCACGGCCACTGGCGCATCTATTCCGACAACATTGCCATGGCGCGCTGGCTGCAGCAGACCGTGCAGGGCATGCTCAATCCCGAACTCAAGGACATCTCGATCCCGGTGATCGACGCGGAGTTCAGCCGCTCGGGCGATCCACGCTATTTCTGGACCGAACATGTCTCGGCCGCCGATTCAGAGGTGGCGCTGACCTGGTATGATGTCGGCGATCCGCTCTTGATCCACACCGAGCCCAACCAGGCGCCGAACCCGCGCCCCTATGGCGTCTGCACCGTGTTGATGCCGGCGCTCGGCGCGCGCCTCACTGTCGACGGCACGCAGGCCAAGGGTCTGCCGTGGAAGCGCGAGCGCGAGGGCAGGCCCTTCAGCACCTGTGCGCTGGCCTTCTCGGAAAGCTGGACCGAGGCGCGGTAGAAGTCATTTGCTGGGGCTCGCCACTCCGTGGCGCGTCTTTTTCGACTAGAGACATGATCGCGTGACTGGAGCCGCGCCCCCAGCAGAGATCTGCGCTAGCCCTTGAGGTCGAACGCCTTCGCGAGGTGTGTATAGCTCCGGCGCCGCACCTCCTCGTCGTGGGTCCAGGTGACGACGGCCATCTCGTCGACGCCGACGCGCGTGGCGAGTTCCTGGATGCGGGCGGCGACTTCGGGGCCCGTGCCGACGAAGGAATCCTTGCGGAACTGTTCCATGCGCGCCTGCTCGTGCACGCTGAGCGGCTGTTGTGCCGCGACATCGGGCGCTTCCAGCGGCTCCAGGATACCCTTGTCGCGGTTGATGCGGGAGAGCGCGCGCGAGGTGAAGTGATACTGCGCCTGCTCCATCGTCTCGGCCGCCAGCGCCCAGACGCAGAGTCCGCAATGGGGCTCGGGGTGACGTGTGCTGGGTCGATAGCTGCGCTTGTAGAGATCGATGGCGCGCTCGCCGCCGGCGCCGTCGCTGAAGAACCAGGCGTAGCAGTAGGGCAGGCCGAACAGGGCCGCGACCTGGGCGCCGTAGTCGGAGCTGCCTAGGATCCACACTTCCGGCGCCGTGGCGCCCTGCGGGAAGGCTTTTACCGCGGCGAAGGGATGGCGCTCGACCAAGGGTTCATTGTGCACCCAGGCGATCAGGTCGCGCACATCAGAGGGAAAATGTTCGGGCCGTTCGTTGGCCGCGGGATTGAGCGCAAACGCCGTGCGGCCGTCCGAGCCCGGGGCGCGGCCGAGGCCCATGTCGATGCGGCCGGGCGCCAGGGCGTCGAGCACACGAAAGACTTCGGCCACTTTGAACGGCGCATAGTGCGGCAGCATGATGCCGGCGCTGCCGATGCGGATGCGCTCGGTGGTGGCGGCGATCGCCGCCATCACGATCTCCGGCGCCGTGCCGACGATGGTCGGGTGGTTGTGGTGCTCCGACACCCAGAAGCGCTGGTAGCCCAGCGCCTCGCAATGCCTGGCGAGCGCCACGGTGTTGCGGATCGATTGGTCGTGCGGTCGCCCGGCGACGGCGATCGACTGGTCGAGGACGGAAAGACGGGTGAGGGGAGACATCTGCAGCAGAGGTAGGGCCTCGGCGCTACTCCGGCAAGGTCGCGATCATATAGAGCGCTTGCAGCGTGGGCGTCGGCCGCTCCTTGGCGCCGAAGGTGTTGATGAAGATCCTGGTGATATCGCCCGAGCGGTAGATGTGGCTGAGCGCCGTGTCGACCGCGAGGCGGAAATCGCCGTCGCCGCGGTGCATCGCCAGCGCAAACGGCTCGATGGTGAGAAAGGTGCTGGCCAGCATGATGCGGGAGGCGTCGGGGTGGCCCTTGATCATCGAGGTCAGCATCGCCCGTCCGGCGAAGTAGGCGGAGATGTTGCCCTTCTCCAGGGCGACCATCGCCTCCTCGAAGGTCTTGTAGGGGACGATCTCGGCATTGACGTGAAGCGCCGCCAGGGAATTGCGCGTGCCCTGTTCGGTGAGCGTGCCGGCGGCGACGCCGACCTTCTTGCCGGTGAGCTTGGCGATGTCCTGCGGGCCGTCGTTGCGAATGGCAAAGGTGGCGCCGTCGATGAAGGTCGGCACCGAGAAGTCCACGACCCGGCGCCGCTCGACCGTCTGGGTGAGCGAGTCGCAGATCAGGTCGGCCTTGTTCTGCAGGATCGCATCGAGCCGGTTGACGCTCGTCACCGGGACATAGGTGATCTTGAGATCGGGAATCTTGAGCTGCTGGGCGAGATCCTTGGCAACCGCCTGGCAGAGTTCGATCATGAAGCCGGCAGGCTGACCGGCCGGGGTCTTGTAGGCGAAGGGTGGTGCTTCCTCGCGATAGGCGACCCGCAGTGTCTTGCTCTGGCGGATGTCGTCGAGGGTGCCGGCCAGTACATCGCTGCCCAGGACGCCGCCTATTGCCAATGTCAGGAGGCCGACGAGCCTCTTCGATATCGCGTTCATGATCTCTGTCCCGGTTTGGTCCATCCTGCGATGGCTGGGAAACAATCCGATATCCCGACCGTTGTGACCACTGGAATTACCGGAGGCGCCTCATGGCCCGCAACAAGTCCCGTGTCGTCGGCATCGACCACATTTCCGTCCGGGTCAGCGACTACGAAAAGTCGAAGGCCTTCTACGCCAAGCTGTTCGCGTTCCTGGGCTTCGACCTGTCGGACGACTACGGCACCACCATCGGCTGGACCAACGGCCACACACGGTACTGGATCGCATCGGCCGAGGGCCGGAAGAGCCATCG
>JAUXST010000535.1 GCA_030679805.1 Reyranella sp.
AAGGGTGGGCCGCGCACCAACCGGCACGGCCAGGTGCTCCGGCCCGACCGCAGCGTGATCGGCGGGCTCTACTCAGCCGGCCTGGCCGCGGCGAGCCCGATCGGCACCAAGGCAGTCGGCGCCGGCACCACCATCGGTCCCTACCTCACCTTCGGCTATGTCGCCGGCAAGGCGATCGCGCGGCGCAATGTCTGATCAGAAGCCGCTCGGCATCCTGATGCTCGACACGCGCTTTCCGCGCATCGTGGGCGACATCGGCAATGCGACCTCGTTCGACTTCCCGGTGATCTTCCGCAAGATGGAGGGCATCGGATCGAGCGACGCGGTGACGACGCAACCCGACCGGCCGCGCGTGCTGGCCGCCTTGAAGGCCAACGCCGAGGCGCTGGCGGCCGACGGCGCGGTCGGGCTTTCCACAAGCTGCGGCTTTCTCGCGCTCTACCAGGACGATTTGTCTGCCGTGTCGCCGGTGCCGGTTGCGACCTCGGCGCTGCTGCACATCAAGGCGTTGAAGGGCAAGCGCGTCGGCGTGATCACCGCTTCGGCAAAGAACCTCACCCCGGCCCATTTCACGGCGGTCGGCGCGCCCGGGGACACGCCGTTTGTGGGATTGCCCGAGGACAGTTCGTTTGCCGGGACGTTCCTGCGCAATGGCCTGACGCTCGATCGCGACGTAGTCGAACGCGAAGTCGTGACGGCCGGACGCGATCTCTTGGCCCGGCATTCCGGCATCGATACCGTCGTGTTCGAATGCACCAACCTGCCGCCCTACAAGCAGGCGTTGGAGAATGATCTCGGCCTGCCGGTGTTCGACGTGCTCGATCTCCTGCGCGGGTTCTATGCCGAGCTTGGCAGCAGGCGGCGATAGAGCGGCTGCAGCAGGGTCGGGATCAGGTAGATCGGAAACTGCACGGCGGCGATGAACAGAAAGATGTCGGGGTCGGCCGTCACCGGCAGCACCGCCATCAGGAGCGCATTGTGCCGTCCGCCCGAGCAGTAACCCGCGGTGAGGGCGGTGCGCCGGTCGAGGAACGGCAAGGTGAGGGCGGTCATCACGAGATTGCACAACAGCATGCCGGCGAAGGCGCCGGCCACGAAGCCCGCCAGCTTCAGTGGCTCGACCGCGGCGCGGGCCACGACGCCGTCCATCAGCGGGATGGCGAAGACCATCAGCACCGCCACCGAAATGCCGTCGAGGGTCGAACCCGAGTCGTGGAGGCGAGGTCCCAAGAAGTGGCGGATGGCGACGGCGCCCGCCAGCGCCACCGCCACGATGAGGGCGAGCCGCAGGCTGAGGTCGACGATGCCGATCTTGAGGTCGAGGTCGAGCAGCCACAGTGCCAGCGGCGGCAGGGTGAAGGGCACGAGGAAGTTGGTGAACAGCGTGAGCAGCAGGGCGAGCGACGAATCGAGGCGCAGGAAGGTGGCGGTGGTGGCGGCCGAGATGATGCCGGGCGCCATGGCGCTGAGGCAGAGGGCTGCGATCAGGCCGGGCCACAGGCCGAGCGCCTGCCAGATCGGCCAGACGACGAGCGGCACGGCGATCAGGTTGAGCAGCGCCAGCACGATCGCGAGGCCGGGACGCCTGAGCAGGGCCGCGAGCCGCGGCCAGTCGGTGCGGGCCAGCGCCAGCATCAGCAGCGCCACCGCGAGCGGCCAGAGCAGCGGTCGTGCGGCGGCGGCGATGTCCTGGAACAGCAGGCCTATGCCCAGCGAGAAAGGCAGCAGCGTCGTGGCGCGACGGCCCATGCGCCGCAAAACGTGAACGACCGTGTCCATTGGCGGCAGCCTAGCACATGGTAGCGTCGGCCATGCTCCTGCGGACCCTGATCGCGACATTGCTGGCTCTCGTGTCCGTATCGGCGTCGGCCCAGCCCGTCGCGACGCCCGACTGCACGGTCGATGGAACGCTGGGCGACGGTACGCTCAACGACAACGACGGCCTGAAACTCGATATCGTCTATCGCTGCCGGTCGAACGAGGCGCTCACGTTTCACGCCGACGGCGATCGCATCGCCGGCAAGGTCATGTCGTTCCACGACGGCGCCGGCCGCGCGTTGCTGCCCTCGGCCAACGGCTGGCGGGTCGAGCCGCAGGGCGGCCTCGTCGAAGCGCGCTACCGCTACGACCTCACGGGCTATGCCCGCGCCGTCGACCAGCCGTCGCTCGCCGTCCAGCGCGGTGCGGGCGTGCTCGCGGTCCTGTCGGCCTGGCTGCTCGAGCCGCGCGGTTATGCGCAATCGCCGGCCATCGATATCCGCATGACGACAGGACCCGGCCTCGTCTTCGCGACCGGGCTTCCAAGGGTGGGCGATGCCTGGCGCCTGGCCGGCACGACGGTGCGCTTCGCGGGCTACAGCGCGCTCGGCCGTCTCAGCCTCCAGGAGCTGGCGGTGCCGCTGCCCGGCTCACTGAGATCGGGACAACGTGCCGGTGAAGGCGTGCTGCGGGTCGCCATTCTCGACGGCGTGTCCGAAGCCGATCGCGCCGTGCTGATCGACTGGGTGCGCCGCACTGCCGACGCCGAGGCCAACTACTGGCAAGGCTTCACCGCCCGCCAGATGCTGCTGGGGCTGATCCCCGTCAACACGCGGCGCGGCGTGGGCTACGGCCGCACCGTGCCGGGCGGTGGCGTCACGGTGATGGTCGAGGTCGGCACCGACGTCGATCCGCGCCGCCTGTTCAACGACTGGGTGCTGACGCACGAGTTCATCCATACCGGCATGCCGTTCATCCGCGGTCGCAGCACCTGGTTCATGGAAGGGGCCGCGACCTACATCGAGCCGATCATCCGCGCCCGTGCCGGCTGGAAGACCGAGGAAGAAGTCTGGCGCGAGTGGGTCGAGAGCATGCCGCAGGGCAACGGCGCCTTCGCGACCGGTCTCGCCAATGCCTCGGGCCGCCAGAACTACTGGGCCGGCGCCACCTTCATGCTGCTGGCCGATCTCGCCATCCGCCGTGCGACCGAGGGTGGCAAGGGATTGGAGGATTGCCTGGGTGGCGCACTGTGGAGCGGCCTAAATGGCTCGCTGCGCGTCGACATCGCCGACTATGCTGCGGCCTGCGATCGCGCCACCGGCACGACGGCGATGGCGGGCCTGATCGCACGCCATGTTGAGCGCAACGAGCCGGTCGATCTGGCAGCACTTTGGCGCGACCTCGGGATTTCGATGGTGGCCGGCCGCGTCGTGCTCGACGATGCCGCGCCGGGTGCGCCTTGGCGCAAGATGATCGTGATGGGCATGCGGCCGACGCCGCGCGTGCGGCTGCCGTGGGAGTCCTAGAACATGCCGTTGGTGTTGGCGGCCTTCTCCGGGATCGGCTGCACTACGTCCCAGTGCTCGACGATCTTGCCGTTTTCCAGCCGGAAGATGTCGACGATGGCGCTGCCGCGCTCACCTGGCTCGCGCACGGCATGGACATGCAGGGTCACGAAGTCGCCCTCGGCCAAGGCGCGCTCTCCTTGTTCCACGATGCGTTCCCGGCAGCGCATGCTAGCATTGCGGCATGACCGAACGGACGGGCGTATGGCTGGAAGATCTCACCTGGCAAGAGGCCAAGGCGCGTTTCGACGCGGGCGCCGTGGTGGTCGTGCCGGTGGGGGCGGCGTCCAAGGCGCATGGCCCGCACCTGCCGCTCAAGACCGATGCGCTGACGGCTCGCGCGCTCGCTCAGAAACTGATCGAGCGCCTGCCCGTGGTGGTGGCCCCGGTCGTGGGCTTCGGCTTCTATCCCGCCTTCACCGAATTCGCCGGCAGCCAGCACCTCACGGCGGATACCTTCAAGGCGCTGATGCGCGAGCTGATCGGCAATCTCCGCGGCCATGGCGTACGGCGGATCGCGATCCTGAACACCGGCGTCTCGACCGAGAAGCCGCTCGACGAGGTGGCGGGCGAGCTGGGCGACGTTGCCGTCCTGCACATGCGGCTCTCCGGCGCTGGGGCCGATACGCTGTTCGACAATCTCGAGGGTGGGCATGCCGACGAGCGCGAAACCTCGGTCATGCTGGCGCTGGAGCCGCGCAGCGTGCGCATGGACCGCCTGGCGCCCGAGGGTGATTTCAAGACGACGGCGGCCACCGGCGATGGCTCGCGCGCCTCGGCGTTCAAGGGCGAACGGCTGATCGAGGCCCGCGTCGAGGATATGGCGGCGGCCCTGGCCGCGCGCTGGCCCGACGCTTTCTAGCCCCGCTGCCTTCTAGCGCTGCGGTGCCGGCTCGGCCTCGAACTTCATCGGCCGGAAGGCGCGCGCCATCTTCTTGGCTTCGGCAATCTGCGTGGACGTCATGCGCGCCGACAGTATGTCGCGCTGCCGGGCGGCCTCGGAGGCATCGCTCAGCGTGTGGCGGGCGCTGATCGAGAACCACATGTAGGCGAGCACGAAGTCCTTCGGCACGCCGTCGCCCTTCACGTACAGGATGCCGAGCTTGTACTGGGCGAAGGGCTGGCCCTGCAGCGCCGCCGACTCGTACCACTTGGCGGCCTCGACGGTGCTGCGCATCTCGCCCATGGCCTCGGCATAGACCATGCCGAGGCGGTACTGGGCGTAGGGATTTCCGGCCTCGGCCATCGGCAGCAGGATCTTTTCCGCGGTCGCATAGTCGCCGCGTTGGAAGGCCGCGTTGGCGTCGTCGAGCGGCGCGGAGAGCGCGGGCTGCGCCAGGATCAGCGCGAGCGGCAGGCAGAGCGAGATCAGGCGGCGCCTCATGGCGGCTTCCTCCTCGGGGACGTCAGATGTTTACCGCCGTCGGGCCGGTCTTGTCCCAGTCGATCCAGCCCTTGAGCGGCAGGAAACTGCCGTCGTCGACGCCGATCTCGCGGGCGACGAGGGCGTTCAGCTTGGCGTTCATCGCCGCGATCAGGTCGCGATGGCGCTCGAAGTCGTGGGCCAGGTTCACCATCTCGTCGGGGTCATTCTGGAGATCGTAGAGTTCGAGATCGTTTTTCGCGCGCAGCTCTTCCAGTGTGGCCGGCGTGTTGAAGCCGCGGAACGAGAAATAGCGGCTGAATTTGTAGCGTTCGTCCATGATGCTGCGGAGGCAGACGCGCAGCGACCAGTCGATGGGGAATGACTCGATCGTCCGGAACAAGGCCGAACGCGCGATCGATTTGTCGAGCAGCGTCTCGTAGAGTTCCTGGGTGAACTTCGGATCGTGGAGCATGAGCTGGCTGTAGCAGAACAGCACGCCGCCGCGGCGGCGGGTGAACTCGGGATTGGCAGGCTGGCGCAGCAGGGCTGAGAAGTCCTGGCCCTTCATGCGCGCCATCGTGTCGGCCACCCGCGTCGTAGGCTTGCCGGTGAGGGCTACGATGCTCGGCACGAGATCGAGGTGCGAGGTCGTCTCCAGGCAGCGCTGGCCGCCCTTGATCCCGGGATGCACGACCAGCATCGGCACATGGTTCTGCTGGCGATAGGCCGTCGTGCCCTTGCCCGAGAGGCCGCCGTGGCTGCCCAGCAGCTCGCCGTGATCGGAGGTGAAGATCACGATGGTCTTGTCGGCGAGGGCCAGCCGGTCGAGCTGCTCCAAAAGCTGCACGATCTGCTGGTCGACGTCGCGGATGGCATTGAAATAGTAGTCCTGGCGCATCCGCACGCGGCTCTCCTCCTGCGGGATCAGGCCCGTCAGGATGCCGTTGGCGGCATGGTAGAGGCGATGCGCCGGCACGCGGTCGGGCGTGTCGAGCGGCTGCCGCCATGATCGCTGCAGCGGGATCTCGTTCCATTGCTGCTTGTAGAGCGTGTCGTCGGGCGGATAGGCGATTTTAAGCTTGGCCTCGATCGCCTGCCGCGGCGGCTGGCCGGGCGTGTCGGTGTTCACCCACATGACGTCGTGCGGATTGACCAGGTTGACAGCGAGGTACCAGGGCTGACGATTGTCGGTCATCGGCCGGCCCTTGGCCTTCAGCCACTGGATCGCCTGGGCCGTCACGATCTGGTCATACTGGTAGCCGCCCTGGGCACCTTCGATGAAGTCGCCGGTTCCGGTGTAGTCGTAGAAGCCGTAGTCGCGGTCCATCATGGTCTCGAACAGCGCCCTGATGTCGTCGGCCCGGTTCTCCATCGCCATGGCGCCGTTCAGGTGCCACTTGCCCTTGTAGGCGGTGTAGTAGCCGAGCTTGCGCAGGATCTTGCCGATGGTCGGCAGCTTGGGATCGAGGCTCTTCATGTAGGGGACGCCGGCATTGTCGAAGATGCCGTTCAGCGGCGTGTGCAGGCCCGTATAGATCACCGCGCGCGAGGCCGAGCACATGTCGGCGGCGATCTGGTGGTTCTCGAAATAGGTGCCGGTGCGGCGCAACCGCTCGTGGCCCGGCAATGGCACGGGCCAGCCCGGGCCCATGTACTGCTCCTGGTCGGTCAGGATGAAGAGGATGTTGTAGCCGCCGTCGCTGGAACCCGGCGCCTCCGCCGAGGGAAACGCCGATTCGCTGCCGCCGGTGATCGCCGGCTGGGGCGGAGCCTGGGTTTGCGTCTGGGCCAGCACATCGCCCGCCACGGCGGCGCCGGCCAGGGCGGCAGCGCCAGCGCGGAGAAACTCTCTTCTCGGGTGTTTACGCTTGGTCATCTCTGATTCTCATGGAATTGCCGCAATCCGGCAACGATGTCGTGACTGCTGCCATCTGGCCGGCCGGCCAGGAGCGTGGGATAATTCGTCATGGCCAACGATTCTGGACTCTTCATTTCGGGCGACACGGCGTTTCCGTTCGACAACAGCTACGCCCGCCTGCCCGAGCGCTTCTATGCTCGTCTGCCGCCGACGCCGGTCGCTGCACCGCGGCTGCTCAAGCTCAATTATGCGCTGGCGCGCCAGCTCGGCCTCGACCCCGACGTGCTGAACTCGCCCGAGGGCGTGGCGATCCTGGCCGGCAACCGCCT
>JAUXST010000536.1 GCA_030679805.1 Reyranella sp.
CCCAAGAGTAGCGGATGATGGAACGGCCGTAACGTTCCGAACCAAATTCATGAACCTTCAATTCTCCGTATCGTGTCAGGAATGAAATGAAGGAGGTAGCGCTCGTGCTTTCGGCCAGATGCCACGACTTTCGGTTCATAAGAAGTAGTCCGGAGAGCTCTGCTTCCGAATAGATCTTTTGGGAAGTTTGGGAGAACAGCGAAAGGATCTGATCCTTCGCTATGATGAGTCGATTGGGCCTTGGCATTGTCGAAGTTTAGCAGCACTGCGTGAGGTATATATACCACACGCAGTGCTGCTACAGGAGCCCACACTGATCTGTCGTTGGGAAATGCCTTGCTCCGCCAATAGGTAGTCGGTCTCGCATAGGTATATATACCTATGCGAGACCGCTAAAAATTGCCTGCGAACTTAGAGCTTTCTGGCAATTGATTTGTCCGAAATATTTATACAAATATCGGACAAGAAGAGGTCGAGGATATGTCAGATATTGATTTGAAATCAAGAATTTATGGGAGAATATGCGCTAGCCCCCCTGGAACAGTTTTCGGGGTGGGGGATTTTGGTGATTTTGGCTCTCCTGATACGGTAGGCAAAGTACTTAGGCGGTTGGCTGCTGCGGGCGATCTTCGTCGCATAGACCGAGGCCTTTATGATCGCCCCCGCATTAATAAGCTCACTGGCAAGCCCGCCGCTGCTGACTATCGCGCAGTTATTGAGGCAATCGCCCGGCGCGACCAAGCGCACATGCTTGTGGACGGGATGATGGCGGCCAATGATTTGGGTTTGAGCGATGCTGTACCCGGTCGTGTCATCATTCACAGTGACGCGCGCATCAAACCACTTCGCCTCGGCAACCTGACAATCACCTTCCGGCCCACCTCTGCTAGCAAGCTCTATTGGGCTGGCCGTCCGGCCATGCGCATTGTTCAAGCTCTACACTGGTTGAAATCGAAGCTTGAGCACCCAGACGACAGTCAGCGTATTAGGCGGCGGATCCAAGTCTTGTTGACGGACGCAAAACAAGGCCCCGCCTTGCGCAAGGACCTCGTGAATGGCCTCCCATCTTTGCCTGCCTGGATGCAAGACTTTCTACGGGATTTGATCCCCATCAAGCGTTCTTCTACGTCCAAATCTGCGGTGACCAAAACGGCTAGCAAACATCGGAAAGCACCCGCTGCATGAATCCTACCTATCAAACCATCATTGCAGCCAGCGACGATGATCGGCGTGGTCTATTTCTTGCCACCGCTAACCGAGTCGGTACCACGGTACAGAATATCGAGAAAGATTTTTGGGTTTGCTGGACCCTTGACGCTCTCTTTCATCGCCTGAAAGCAGGTGGTCCACGCCTGCTATTCAAAGGTGGAACATCGCTCTCAAAGGCCTATGGCTTAATCTCCCGCTTCTCCGAAGATATCGATGTCACGGTGTTTCGCGAAGATATCGTAAAGGTCATTTCCACCGAGGAACTCGAGAAACTCAGTAGGAGTAAGCGCAGTACGCACCTCGACGCTATCAAGGCAGCCTGTCAGGCGTATATCGATGGCAAGCTACGCGTTGAGCTCGACTTCCTCACAAGACAGACAATGGAAGCCGCCGGAAAGAATCCGGCGACATTACGGGTTGTTCTCGATGAGGACGACAAGGATAGGCAGAGCTTGCTGATCCATTATCCGAGCGCAGTAGAGAAATCGGATTATGTGACGCCGTCAGTGAAAATCGAATCCGGCGCAAAATCTGCCCTCGATCCGCACGTGGCTAAGACTATCTCTCCGTACCTTGCCTCCGATCTTCCTGGGGGCAATGATGTCACTGTAGGCAGCGTAACAACTATCGCGCCAGAACGGACCTTTCTCGATAAAATTCTGATCCTGCACGGCATGACATCCTATTTCGATGCAAAGGGGGCGTTGCGTGGAAATGGCCGCATGTCTCGTCATTACTACGATGTTCATAGACTCATGAACGACCCAAGTGGTGTGAGGGCCTGCACCGACAATGCACTCGTAGAAGATTGTGTGCGCCATGCGCGGATGTTCTTCTATCGCAGCGGCACTGGGTTAGAGCTAGCCCATCGCGGTTCATTTCGGCTTAGACCGACGCCGGCTATGCATGATCCTCTCGCCAAGGACTACGACGCAATGTCGACCATGATCTTTGGCGAAGTGCCAAGCTTCGCAACCGTTCTGGAAAGTGTTGCTAGAGCTGAAGAACATCTAAACAAAATATGAAACTACGTTTCGTCGTTCGTGCTCTTTAGAGGTGAAAAAACGCGGGTCATTAGAATACTTGCAGGGGAAGTCACCCGGCGCCACATCGGCGCCCGCTTCTTCACCGGGTCGAGCAGCGACCAGTCCCCCTGCTCGACGACATGCCCCTTCGGGAACGGCGAGCGCGGTTCCTGGCCCAGCGCGCGCATCACCCGGTCGTCGCGGTAGGTGCGGAGCAGCACCACGCGGTTGAGCGCGCTGAGCGGCGCGCCGCCTTCCTGCGTTAAGGCGGCGGCCACGTCATTGCGGCGGTCGGGCGCGGTTTCGGCGAAGGCGCCGCCGGCGAGCTTTGCCAGCTGGGCGAGGGCGGTGCGGGCGTCGGCGGTGTCGCGTTCGAGGCTCTTCAGGATGTCGGCGAAGATCAGCTCATCGTCGGCGCCGGGGACGTTGTAGGCGGCGCTGGCGGGGATCATCACGCCGGCCAGCGCGCGCAGGTCGCGGGCTTCGGCGGCGGTGAGGGGGAGGGTGGTCTGGCTCATCGTGCTCTCAGGGTCTTTATGTTCAGCTACACCTCACCCTGAGGAGGGCGCATCGCGCCCGTCTCGAAGGGTGGGAGGCAGTCTTGGTGTTGCCCATCCTTCGAGACGCGCCGCTGCGCGGCGCTCCTCAGGATGAGGGGGAAGCGTAAAGGTCCTCTTCGCTGGGAGCGCGCCACTCCAGTGGCGCTCATAGTCATGCCGCGGGCCGGAGGCCCGCAGTCCTTCGAATCAAGACAACGAAAAAGAGCGCCACTGGAGTGGCGCGCTCCCAGCGATGAAAGCTGCGGGCTCATTCGAACAGGGTTCCTTCGCTCAACCGCTTCTTGATGCTGTCGGCGATGTAGAGGGCCAGGGCCTGGATGGTGGAGGTGGGATTCACGCCGCCGGAGGTCACCCAGATGCTGCCGTCGACGATGAACAGGTTCTTCACGTCGTGGCAGCGGCCCCACTCGTTGACCACCGAGCGCTCGGGGTCGGTGCCCATGCGGGCGGTGCCCATGAGATGCCAGCCGCCGTTCAGGATCGGCGCTTCGACGCCGATGTCGGTGGCGCCGGCCGCCGCCAGGATGTCCTTCGAGCGGGCGACGCCGTGGTCCATCATCTTCTTCGTGTTCTCGCCCATCGTGTAGTGGATTTTTGGCGCGGGAATCCCGTTGGAATCCTTGAGCACGGGGTCGAGGGTCACGCGGTTGTGCTCCTCGGGCAGGTCCTCGGTGATGGTCGACATGCCGAGGCGGTGGCCCAGCAGGCGGCGATAGACCTTGTGATGGTCCTCGCCCCACGGCAGGCGGCCGGCGGCGGTGCTGACGATTGCCTCGACGATCGAGCCGGTACCGCGGTGGAGCTGCAAGGTATAGCCGCGCACGAAGCCGCGGCTGCGGTCGGTCTCGTAGAATTCCTGGCTCCAGAGGTTGAGCGGCGGGCCCATGTTGCCGTCCAGCGCCTCCTCGACGTAGCCGTAGGTGAGCGCAAAGGGGTGGAACATCAGGTTCTTGCCCAACAGGCCGCTCGAGTTGGCGATTCCGTTGGGGAACTTGGCCGAGACGGAGTTGAGCATCAGGCGCGGCGTGCCGATGCCGTTGCAGGCCACGATCACCATCTCGGCCGGCTGGAAATGCTCCTTGCCGTCGGCGTCGTAGTAGATCGCGCCGGTCGCCAGGCCGTCCTTGTCGACGGTGATCTCGCGGACGCGGGCGCGGGTGCGGAGCTCGACGCCGGCGCGGATGGCGGCGGGCCAGTAGGTGATGTCGGTGCTGGCCTTGGCGCCCTGGGCGCAGCCCGGCGTGCAGTGGCCGAGGTTGATGCAGGCGGCGCGGCCGTCGTACTCGGTGGTGGCGATGGCGGAGTCCGAGGGCCACCAGTGCCAGCCGAGGCTGTTCAGCGCGCGGCCGAAGGCCTGGCCCGATTTGCCCAGCGGGAGCGGCGGCATGGGCGGGTGGTGCAGCGGATAGGCGGGATCGCCCGCCAGGCCCGAGACGCCCATCATGCGGTCGTTCTCGGCGAAGAAGGGTTCGAGCGTCTCGTAGTCGACGGGCCAGTCGTCGGCGACGCCGTCCAGCGTTTTTACGCGGAAGTCGCTGGGGTGCAGGCGCGGATAGTGCGCCGTGTACATGATGGTGCTGCCGCCGACGCCGTTGAAGTTCACGACCTGGACCGGCGAGGTGCCGTTGTTGATCGGATAGTCTGTGTCGCGCGCGCGGCGGTTGGGATTGATGGCGAAGTCGGCGAACAGCCGCGCCTCCCAGTCCCGGCCGTTGGTCGGATAGTCCGTGGGTTTCACCCAGTCGCCCTGCTCCAGGCAGAGGATCCGCATCTTCGTGTCCGCGAGGCTGTAGGCCACCGCGGCCCCCGATGCCCCGGAACCGATGATCAGGACATCGACCTTGTCGTTCATTGATCCACTCTCCTTGCCGGGAGCGTATGACACGGCGAGAGTCGACGGCAAGAAGAGACCCCGTCCGCCGCTACCCCGAGATGCGCGGCAAGGTTGCCCTCG
>JAUXST010000537.1 GCA_030679805.1 Reyranella sp.
GGATGGAAACCCCGAATTTTCAACGATATTGAAAGTCGTTCGAGCGCTTGGGCTAAGGCTTCATGCCGAAGCGGTCTCGAATTGAAGTCGGCATGAACGGCGACACCTATTCGTATCGAGATGGCTTGCGGGAGGCGGTTGCCTTTTTGCTGCTCGATGAGGGGCGTCGCGTGCTTCTGGAGTGCCGGCCCGATAGGCATGGCACTTTTACCGACATCTTCTTTCCCAGCGGATCGATCGAGGCGCAAGATCACAAAGGCGATCAGGCGGACTACCGGGAAGTTGCCCTGCGACGCGAGGTTTTTGAAGAGTTTCGTGATGGCGTGAAGGTCGAGCGGCTGCAGCTTCTCGGAGACGTGGCGGTGCCGGAGATCGGGATACTGTTTTACGTCTATTGGGTCGTGTCGTGGTCCGGCGATCCAGGCAGCCACAGCTACGAAGAAGGCGAACCGTTTGGCGAACTGCGATGGTCGCCGCTCAGCGAGGTACGAAACGTTTTTCCATACGAAAGTGGAAGGCGGATGGCCGATATGCTGACGGCGGCTCTTGGATCACGATAGTCACGTCCCCAGACGGCGGACAGTTTCGGACAGGAGCCTGAGCAAATGCGCGTCTTCACCACCCTCCCGCAGGAAGACCTTCGCAAGGTCGGTCCCGCCGCCCAGGCGATCGAGGCGACCGGCTACACCGGCGTCAGCACCCAGGAGAACCGGCACGACCCGTTCCTGGCGCTGGCGGTGGCGGGTGTCGCGACCCGGAAGATCGAGCTGCATACCGGCGTCGCCATCTCCTTTCCGCGCTCGCCGATGGTCGCGGCCAACATCGGCTGGGACCTGGCGGCCAGCACGGGCGGGCGCTTCACCCTGGGTCTCGGCTCGCAGATTCGCGCGCACAACGAGCGGCGCTTCTCCGTGCCGTGGTCGCCGCCGGCGCCGCGCATGCGCGAGTACATCCAGGCGGTGCGGGCGATCTGGGCGGCGTGGAAGGGCGACGGCAAGCTC
>JAUXST010000541.1 GCA_030679805.1 Reyranella sp.
GCGGCGGCCTGCTGCTGAACGTCGGTGAGCGTCTCCTCCATCCCCAGCACGTCCAGCAGGAGATGATCGGCGTCGCGGTCAGCGCGGCGGCGATCGTCCTGACCCTGGGGCTTGTCGGATTTCAGTCCTATGTCGTGCGCCGCAGCGGTTCGATCGCCATCGGAGCCGACAAGGCCCACTACATGACCGACATCGTCAGCAATCTCGCCGTCGGGGCCGCCTTGTTTCTCTCCGGACGATTCGACCTGCCGTTGATCGATGCCGTGGTCGCGGGCGCCGTCGCGATCTACCTGCTGTTCGGCGCCTGGCATGTCGGGCTGGCCTCCCTCGACGTGCTGATGGACCGCGAGCTGCCGGATAGCGACCGCTTGCGCATTGTCGACATCGCCAAGCACCATGCCCAGGTGCAGGACATCCATGATCTTCGCACCCGCTCCTCGGGTCTCACCAAATTCATCCAGCTCCATATCGAACTCGATCCGACGCTGCCCCTCACGCGCGCGCACGAGATCGGCGATCAGGTCGAGGCCGAAATCCAGGCGGCCTTTCCAGACGCCGAGATCATCCTTCACGTCGATCCTTACGGCGTCGAGGAACGGCGCGTGGGCTTCGCCTGAGCCCGTGAGCGCGCACCCGTCCTTCGTCGTCGAGGATCAGTCGGAGGTCATCGCCTTTCTCGCGGCCCGGCTGGCGCCGGCGCGCCGCATCGACACGCACGGCGCCGTGGTCTTCCTGTCCGGCGACCGCGCCTACAAGCTGAAGCGCGCCGTGAAGTTCCCCTACATGGACTTCTCGACCGTGGGGCGGCGGGCGACCATGTGCGCGGCCGAGATCGACATCAATCGCCAGCTCGCTCCCGAGATCTACCTGGGCGTTGCGCCGATCCACCGGGACCGCGGCGGCCAGCTCGTGCTGGGCGAACCGGGTGAGGCTTGCGTCGATGCCGTCGACTGGCTGGTCGTCATGCGCCGCTTCGACGAGGAGGGGATGCTCGACCGCATGGCCGCGCGTGGCGCACTGACGCCCGCGCTGATGACGGCGCTGGGCGCGCGCGTTGCGCGTTTCCACGACGGATTGCCGGCGATCACGGCGGGGTTCTCGGGCCCCGACGACTACCGTCATTCGGTCGCCGCCGACGTGCGGCAGATGCGCGAAGCGGGCGACCGTCTCGATCTGCCGACCAGCGACGCCCTGGCGGAGGCCATGCCGCGGGCGCTCGAGCCGTTCGTGGACCTCGTGGCGCGCCGCCTCGCGGCTGGCGCGGTACGGCGCTGCCATGGCGATCTCCACCTGCGCAATATCGTGCTGTTGGCCGGACAACCGGTGCCGT
>JAUXST010000643.1 GCA_030679805.1 Reyranella sp.
AGACATGACGGTTCTCGCTTCAGTTGGTGGCGCCTTCCGCTTGCATGCATGAGTGATTAAGACTGAACAGTAGAATCAGAATACAAAAATACAACTGTTGCATTATCGCCAGATGCTCTTGCCGCTTCCCGGCAACCCCAACTCGCTCCACATCGCGTCGACCTTGTCGACGACGGCCTGGTCCATCTTGATCTGGCGTCCCCATTCGCGATGGGTCTCGCCGGGGAATTTGTCCGTCGCATCGAGGCCGATCTTGGAGCCGAGGCCCGAGACGGGGCTCGCGAAGTCGAGATAGTCGATCGGCGTGTTCTCGATCACGGTGATGTCGCGCGCCGGATCCATGCGCGTCGACAGTGCCCACATCACCTGCTTCCAGTCGCGGGCGTCGATGTCGGCATCCACCACGATCACCCACTTGGTGTACATGAACTGCCGCAGATAGCTCCACACGCCCATCATCACGCGCTTGGCGTGGCCGGCGTAGGCCTTCTTCATTGAGACCACGGCGATTAGGCCAGCGGGCCGGTCTCGGACGACGATCGCGATGTGCTGGAGAAGCTGCGCAGCGACTACGACATGAAGACCCCCACCCGGGGCGACTCCCGCCAGGCCGGCACCTTGACCGACGATTTCGTCGACCGCTTCGCCATCGTCGGCACGCCCGACCGTTGCATCGAACGCCTGCGCGCATTGGCGGCTCTCGGCCTCGACAAGGTGGCGATCAGCGGCGGCACTCGCGGCACCTTGGCGGAGGATGCGACCGTGAGAAAGCGATTGGTGGCGGAGCAGGTGCTGCCGGGGATGCGGGGCTGACGCGATCGATCCTTGGAGAGGCGATTACCTTCTTTCGAACCAAGCCAACAGTTCTAGGAGATTCCCATCGATTGTCTGCCATTGCGACGGGTCGGGGATGGAAAGAGTGAACGCCAGATCTTGGCTAACAAAAGTGTACCGGCATCTTCCCCTATCGGGTGCAGTGCCGAAGTGCGAACCACATTCCATAAACCTGATTGGTTGTCCGCTGGAATCCTTGGCTAAATAGAGCGTGAAAGCTGGGGTTCGCGCTTGGCTTTGCCCGCTTTGCGTACCGCGAAGATACACGTCTGCTTTATCGAGACTGAATTCTGGTTCGACGGATTTCACATCAAAGGGTTCTGTTCGACGCCGGAGCAATGACTGCAGATCGGCTTCCCCTGAGGTAATGATCGCAATGTCCGATGTAACCTGCGCGGGGTTGCTTCGTCTCATCTCGTCGATCGGCTTGAAGTCGGGAAGCGTAGCGGTGATCGCGAGTCTGTCGTTCATTTTGCGCGGCCGGAACTCCAAGGGGATATTGAGACGATGGTTGCCCACCGACGTTCGATAGTCGCCGACGCTCTCCGACCAAATTGGCAACCGGCGGCCAAAGTGCGGGCTTGGCTGGCAAACGACGCTCGGCGTGCGCCAGGCATGATTTGGTTCCCTAAACAGCTTCCGTTCCGACACCTCGTCCACAAATTCCAGTTGTCGATACGACCAGTTGAAGAACTGCCGCTTTCCGTCGTCGATGATGAGTAGAGCATGATGCTGAAAGTGGAACGCTTTACTCCCTCCTGAAATCAATCGGGCCTGCATCTTCAATGCTGATAGGTCGAAGAGAGTGCGGGCGGCTTCGTAGTCATAGGGACGTGATTGACTCGCATACTGGAGGCAGTAAGGGCGATCACCTGCAATCGTCTCGGCTCGAGACACCACCAGCTCAGCGGCGAGATATGCCAAAGGCACACCAAGACCAAAGACAGTAGCCAGCCAGAAAATCGTGGTCTTGAGTATGCGACCGGGCTGACGACCAACAGCCGGCCGAATTAAGACGCCGGCTAGCAGCAAGTCTATGAACAAGGCAAATCCAGCCACGGCAGGCCAGATTCCAAAGGAGAATAAGCCGGCCATCGTAAGCGCATGGAGCAAAAGAAACAGCGCCATGGGCCGAGAAATTTTCTGAATTGACCGATTCGAGAGAAACAACAACGGCAAACACGCGAAGGGAACGATCCCGAGTGTGAGCCAACTCCAGACAGGTTGGGCTTTGAAATCCCACGACCAGGAAAGTAAAGCATAGGCCGCGAAGAGTGGAAGGATGCCTCCCAGAAGGCCGGCCAAAAGCCATCCAGCAAAATGGCTAGTCCACTTTGTCAGAACGCCTAGAGACATGACGGCTCTCGCTTCAGTTGGTGGCGCCTTCCGTTGGCATGCATGAGCAATTAAGACTGAACAGTCGAATCGGAATGTAAAAATACACCTGCTGCATCATCGCCAGATCTTCTTGCCGCTTCCCGGCAATCCCAGCTCGTTCCATATCGCGTCGACCTTGTCGACGACGGCCTGGTCCATCTTGATCTGGCGTCCCCATTCGCGATGGGTCTCGCCGGGGACCTTGTCGGTCGCATCGAGGCCGATTTTGGAGCCGAGGCCCGAGACGGGACTCGCGAAGTCGAGATAATCGATCGGCGTGTTCTCGATCACGGTGATGTCGCGCGCCGGGTCCATGCGCGTCGACAGTGCCCACATCACCTGCTTCCAGTCGCGGGCGTCGATGTCGGCGTCCACTACAATCACCCACTTGGTGTACATGAACTGCCGCAGGTAGCTCCACACGCCCATCATCACGCGCTTGGCGTGGCCGGCGTAGGCCTTCTTCATGGAGACCACGGCGATGCGGTAGCTGCAGCCCTCGGGCGGCAGCCAGAAATCGACGATCTCGGGGAACTGTTGCTGGAAGAGGGGGATGAACACTTCGTTCAGCGCTTCGCCCAGCACGGAGGGCTCGTCGGGCGGCCGGCCGGTGAAGGTCGAGAGATAGATCGGCTTCCGGCGCATCGTGATCGCGCTCAGCGTGAACACCGGGAACTGTTCGACGCTGTTGTAATAGCCGGTGTGGTCACCGTAGGGGCCTTCGTCGCCATAGTCGTCGAGGCTGACATGGCCTTCGAGCACGATCTCCGCCTCGGCCGGCACTTTCAGCGGCACGGTCTTGCAATCGACCAGTTCGACCTTCTTGCCGCGCAGGAGGCCGGCGAATTGGTATTCCGACAGCGTGTCGGGCACCGGCGTGACGGCGGCCAGGATGGTGCCGGGATCGGCGCCGATCACGGCCGCCACCGGCAGCGGCTCGCGCTTGCCGGCGCCCTTCCAGCGCTGGTGATGCTGCGCGCCGCCACGATGCTTTAGCCAGCGCATCAGCGTGGTGTTCCTGCCCGTCACCTGCAGGCGGTAGATGCCGAGGTTGTAGCTATCTTGCTTGTCGCTTCCGGGATTTGGGCCCTGCGTCACGATCAGCGGCCAAGTGATCAGTGGCGCCGGTTCGCCCGGCCAGCAGGTCTGGATCGGCAACTTGCCGAGATCGATATCGTCCCCTTGGAGCACGATCTCCTGGCAGGGTGCGGAACTTACCGTCTTGGGCTTCATCGCCATGACGGTGCGCACCATCGGCAGCATCTCGAGCGCCTCGCGCCAGCCGCCCGGCGGCTCGGGCTGGCGCAGGAAGGCCAGCGTCTCGCCCACGGCGCGCAGCTGGTTGGGTTCGCGGTCCATGCCCCAGGCCACGCGCTCGACCGTGCCGAAGAGATTGACCAGCACCGGGATGTCCGAGCGCGTGCCGTCGGCGCGCACGACGTTCTCGAACAGCACCGCCGGACCCTTTTCGGCCAGCAGTCGGGTCTGGATCTCGGTCATCTCCAGATGCGGCGATACCGGCGCGCTGACGCGCACCAGGCGGCCACTCTTTTCCAGCAGGTCGATGAAATCGCGCAGCGAGGCGAAAGGCATGCGGCTCTTTAGAGGAGGAAGCCCTCGGTTGTCATCCTGGGTCCTTCGACCGACGAAGGAACCTCATGCTGAGGAGCGAGCGCAGCGAGCGTCTAGGCCCGCGTCGCATTAGCCTATTTTTTTGTCGCCGGAACGGGCTTCGCGCCAATGAAGATTGCGGCGGCAGCCCCACTTACGTCGGGCGCGCCAGGGTATTTTAGTATTGAGATGCCAACACTGCTTTTGTCGGCGTCCACGGGATGTCCGAACGAAGTAAGGGAGGCATACAAAGCTTTGAGTAATGCATCATTGCCCGGGATGTCCCGGGCGGCGAGATGGATCCCGGAAACGACGCCGGCCACAAATCCGAACGACCCAAGC
>JAUXST010000548.1 GCA_030679805.1 Reyranella sp.
TGCGTCGCCATGCAGCTCGGCGAGAAGAACGTGCGGGTGAACTCGATCTCGCCCGGCGGCATCGCCACCGGCATCTTCGCCAAGGCGCTGGGCCTGCCGCCCGACAAGGCCGACGGCTACGCCGAGGCGATGAAGGCCAGCATGGCCAAGAACCAGCCGATCCCGCGCGCCGGCGTGACGGACGACATCGCCCATGCCGCGGTGTTCCTGGCCTCCGACGAATCGAGCTTCATCAACGGCCACGATCTCGTCGTCGACGGCGGCCTGGTCGGCGGCCGCCTGTGGACGCCGCACCAGGAAGGCGTGAAGGCGATGCGCCAGGCCTTTGGCGTGGATGAGGTGTAGGCATGGGCAAGGAATTCTGGAAGTCGGCCTGCCCGCACGATTGCCCGAGCGCCTGCTCGCTCGAAGTCGAGCGCCTGTCGCCCACGCGCATCGGGCGCATCCGTGGTGCTGCGGCCAACAGCTACACCGACGGCGTGGTCTGCGCCAAGGTCGCGCGCTACGCCGAGCGCGTGCACCATCCCGATCGGCTGAGGCAGCCGCTGCAGAGGGTCGGCGAGAAGGGCAAGGGCGAATTCCGTCCGATCGCTTGGGACGATGCCTTGAACGAGGTCGCCGACGCCTTCAGGCGCGCGACGTCGCGGCACGGCGCGGAAGCGGTATGGCCCTACCATTCGGGCGGCACGATGGGCGTCGTGCAGCGCTGGGGCATCGACCGGCTGCGCCACGCCTTCGGCTACTCGCGGCAGAAGAGCACGATCTGCGTGACGCCGGCCGAGTCCGGCTGGCGTGCCGGCGTGGGCAAGCTGACCGGGCCCGACCCGCGCGAGATGGCCGAGGCGGACCTGATCGTGGTGTGGGGCGGCAATCCCGTCTCGACCCAGGTGAACGCCATGACCCACATCGCCAAGGCCCGGAAGCGGCGGGGCGCCAAGCTCGTGGTGGTGGATGTCTATCGCACGCCCACCGTCGAGGCGGCCGACATCGGCCTGGTGCTGCGGCCCGGCACCGACGGCGCCCTGGCGCTCGCGATGATGCATGTCCTCCTGCAGGAGGGGCTCGTCGATCGCGACTACCTCGCGCGCTACACGGATTTCGACGCCGGCGTAGAAGCCCACCTCGCCGACAAGACGCCGCAATGGGCCTCGGCGGTCACCGGACTGCCGGTCAAGGAGATCGTGGCCTTTGCCCGGCTCTACGGCCGCACCGAGCGCAGCTTCCTGCGGCTGGGCTTCGGCTTCACGCGCTCGCGCAACGGTGCTGCCGCCATGCACGCCGTCACCTGCCTGCCGGCCCTGACCGGCGCCTGGCGCCATCCGGGCGGCGGCGCCTTCTTCCTCAATCTCGACAATTGGGGCCTCGACCTCACCCTGGCGCACGGGCTCGACATGCAGGACAAGTCGACGCGCATCCTCGACCAGTCGCGCATCGGCCCGGTGCTGTGCGGCGAGACGGATGCGCTGGCCGGCGGACCGCCGGTCGCGGCGATGCTGATGCAGAACGCCAACTCGGCCAATGTCGCGCCGGACAGCGCCGCCGTGGCCCGGGGCCTCGCGCGCGAAGACCTGTTCGTCTGCGTGCACGAGCAGTTCATGACGGCGACGGCGCGCTACGCCGACATCCTGCTGCCGGCGGCCATGTTCCTGGAATACGACGACATCTACTACGGTCTCGGCCACACGCACCTCACCGTCGGACCGGCGGTGATCGGGCGCCACGCCGAATGCCGGACCAACCACGAGCTGGTGTGCGATCTGGCCCAGCGGCTCGGCGCACCGCAGCCGAGCTTCCGCATGAGCGCGGTGGAACTGCTCGACGCCACGTTGCGTGCCTCGGGCAAGGGGACCTGGGCCGAGGCGGCGGCGCGCGGCTGGATCGACTGCGCCGAGGGCTTCGAGGCCTCGCACTTCATCGACCGGATTCCGTCGAGCGACGGCCGCTTCCATTTCCAGCCCGATTGGGCAGCGGTCGGGCCATACCCTGCCGGGATGCAGCCGTTGCCCGACCATCTGCAGAACTACGACCGCGAAACGACGGACCTGCCGTTTCGGCTCGACGTGCCGCCGG
>JAUXST010000549.1 GCA_030679805.1 Reyranella sp.
CCGGCGGCACCAGACCGGCCCAGGCCGCGATCCAGGAGGACACCGTCATTTCTTGCGACCTCCGGCGGCTTTCAGATTGAGGAGATTGCCCGACAGGATGAGCGCCGCGCCCAGCACTGTGAAGGTGTCGACCCGCTCTCCATAGATGAGCCAGCCGGCGAGGGCCGCCAGCGGCACGCGCAGGAAATCCATCGGCACGACGATGGTGGCGTCGGCATGAAGCATCGCCCGCGTCAGGCAGTAATGAGAGTAAGTGCCGAGGAAGGCGATGACGAGGATCCAGCCCCAGATATTGGGGGAGGGCCAGCGCCAGACGGCGAGCGCCGGCACGAGCCCGATCGCCGACTGGATGACCAGCATCCAGAACAGGATGACGACGACACTGTCGGTACGGGTGAGCGACTTCACCATGGTGACGGAGATGGCGAAGCCGACGGCGGCGGCGAGCGCGATCAACTGGCCGGGCACGATCTCGTTGGCGCCAGGCCGCACGATGACGACGACGCCGACCACGCCCAGCACGACCGCCAGGTTCTTCCACAGGCCCATGCGTTCGCCGAGGAAGGCGACCGCCAGGATCGCCGTCCAGATCGGCATGGTGAACTCGATCGAGATCACCTGAGCGAGCGGGATCAGGGTGAGCGCGAGGAACCAGGCGAACTGCGCGCCGTAGTGCACCACGTTGCGCACGATATGCTGCCAGGGCCGCAAGGTCTTCAGCGCGGTAATGCCGCCGCCCAGGTGGATCAGCGGATAGAGCATGACGAGGCCGATCAGCGAGCGCATCTCCATGATCTGGAAGACATCGAGCGCGCGTGTCGCCTCGCGGCCGGCGATCGCCATCAACAGCATCGCCGACAACCATCCGGCCATCCAGAAGGCGGCTTTTGTATTCGAAGGTTGGTGGTCCATTGGCGGTCGAATGGGGTTCCGACGCGGTGTCACAGGGGCGGGGGCGCGACAATCGGGCCTTGCGTCCGGCGCGACAAGCCACCATTTTTGAACTGTCATGATTTTGTATCGTCTGCGCTGCGCCAAGGGCCACGAGTTCGACAGCTGGTTCAAGGACGGCAAAACCTACGAGCGTCAGGAAAAGCGTTCCCTGATCGGCTGTCCGGCGTGCGGTAACGCCAAGATCACGCGGGCGCCGATGGCGCCACGCATCGGTAAAGGTGGCAAGAGCGTCGAGGCGCCCGTCGAGGCGCCGGCCCAGACCGCACCGACCCCGGCACCCGATCCGCAGATGGCGGCACTCGCCCAGGCCATGCCCAAGGAAATGCGCGAGACGCTGCTCAAGCTGCGCGAGCAGGTCGAGAAGAACCTCGAACCGGTCGGCGAGAAGTTCGCCGAGGAGGCGCGCAAGATCCACTATGGCGAGAGCGACAAGCGCGGCATCTACGGCCAGACCACCGACGAGGAAGCCGAGGCGCTGGCCGAGGAAGGCATCGAGTTCGGCCGCCTGCCCTGGATCCCGCGCGGGAATTAGGCCCGGGAACTGGGTGAGGGAGCGAGACATGGCCGGCGCGGTGGCGCTGCCCACCCGAAGCCGCATCGCCGGCCTGTATGCGGGCGCCGATCTGGCGGATGCCTATGCGATCGGCCTGCCGCAGGGCACCACCCACGACATTGAAACCCTCACGCGCTTCATGCTGGGCGAGCAGGCGCCCTGGCTTCGCCTTCTCATGGGCGTGCGCGATGCGGCGGTGGCCGGGTTCGGCATCAAGACGTCGCGCCGGCTTCGCCAGGCGTCGGGCAGCGATGGCGTGGCGCGAATCTATATCTTTCGCGTCTACGAGATCACCCGCGACGAGGCGATCCTGGGCGACGACGACAAGCACCTCGACTTCAGGGTCTCGGTCCAGCGGCGATCCGGCGACATCGTCGTCACCACGGTCGTGCACTGCCACAATCTGCTGGGCCGGCTCTATCTGGCGCTCATCACGCCGTTCCACCGTCTCGTCGTGAAGTCGATGCTGCGGCGCGCGGCACGCCGGGGCTGGGGAGTGCCCTGATTTGAGGGCCTTGGCGGCATCCGCTCGCGCCGTTGGACGCGGTGCGGGCCGCCGTTGTGGCGGAACGGCCCTTGTGGCGGAACGGCAAGGGCAATCATGGCGATGTGCGCCCACTGCAACGGCACTTCCCTTTGTCAGTTCAGCGCCATTCGCTCAGGCCGCTCATGCGAGACATCACTGACTCTTGGGCGTGTAAACACGCCGGCAGGCCTTAAGGCGATAGGTCATATGGAATGTGCGGGCTCCGCTGCCCGGATCGAACGTTAGGTAGAACTCTCTATTATTGTTGTCTTTGCCGACAACTTTTCCGGAACCATCAGGCTGCAACGCCTTCAAATCGACGGTGAATGAATGGTTCGGAATTGGGCTCGTACTCTTAAAAGTGAGCGTGTTCCCCTTTATGTCGACCTGCCCGTAGGCAGGGTTGGGCCATTCCGGCAAGGGGATCGAACCGCCGCCGCATGACGTCGACAC
>JAUXST010000553.1 GCA_030679805.1 Reyranella sp.
ACGGCGGAGAGGACGTCGAAGGGGCGGCGGGTGTGGGTGGTGTGCGGCAGGTAACGCTCGGCGAGGATGAAGGAGATGATTCCCAGCGGCACGTAGACGGCGAACAGGATCGGCCACGAGGTGACGGCAAGCAGCGCGGCGCCGATCGAGGGGCCGGCAGCAAGTGACGTCGCAACCACGGTGGTGTTGAAGCCGAGGCCGCGGCCGAGCTGGGCGCGGGGGTAGATCGAGCGCACCAGGGCGGGCTGGATCGCCATGATCGCCGAACCGCCGAGGCCCTGGAAGGTGCGGGCGGCGATCAGCCAGGGCAGCGACGGCGCCAGCGCGCAGCCGAGCGAGGCCACGCAGAAGAGGGCGAGGCCGAAGCGGTAGACATGGCGGTAGCCCACGATGTCGGCCAGCGCCGCCACCGGCAGCAGGCAGACCATGAGGGCGATCTGGCTCGCGTTCACGATCCAGATCGAGCTTTCGGCGGTGATGTTGAGGTCCTGCGCGATGTAGGGCAGCGCGAGGTTGGTCATCGAGTTGCTGAGCACCGACATGGTGAGCCCGATGGTGATCGTGGCCACCGCCAGAAGGCGCGGCAGGCCCGCCGGCATTCCGTCCTGAACGGGCTCCGCCATCGTCTATTGCGGAACCGTCGGAGCGTCGCCGCCGATTGTGGTGCGCTGCATCAGGCGCTTGTGCTGGACCGTGTCGTAGGCGGTGGCGCGGTGCAGGACGGCGCGGTTGTCCCAGACGATCGCGTCGCCCTCGCGCCATTCGTGCGAGAGCACGAACTCAGGCCTCTGCGCGCGTTCCATCAGCTCGGCCAGGAAGGCGCGGCCGGTGTCGTAGGGCCAGCCGACGATGTGGCCGGCATGGGCGCCGACGTAGAGCGCGCGGCGACCGTTGATCGGGTTGTCCTGGTAAAGGCGCTGCTTGACCGGCGGCAGCTCGGCCAGCGCCTTGGCGCTCAGGATGCCCTTCTGCACGCGGTCGCGCGAGTAGGCGAGCGCATGCTCGGCGACCAGCGGCTCGACGGTGGCCTGAATCGCCGGCGGCAAGGCGTCCCAGGCGGCGCGCATGCACAGGAACTCGGTGTTGCCGCCGCTCGGCGGGCAGATGCGGGCGGTCAGCATCGAGCACAGCGAGGGGATGCGCTTGAACGAGGAGTCGGAATGCCAGAAGTAGTTGGCCTTCTGGTAGATCATGCGCATGTCGTCGTTGGGGATCGGCAGGCCGGTCTCGATGTCGAGGTTCGACTGGCGCGCGAACTTGGTGCCGGCGGCGGGGTTGGCGCTGAGTGTCGTTTCGAGCGGGCCGAAGTTCTCGCTGAACTGGATCTGCTGCGCGTCGTCCATCGCCTGGTCGCGGAACAGCAGCACCGAGTGCTCCTCGAACGCGGCCCGGATCGGGCCGAACTCGCGGGCGGTGAGCGGGCGGGTGATGTCGATGCCCGAGATCTCCGCACCGAACAGCGGATGGAGCTTGCGGACGGTGATGGGGCCGGTGTTGCGCATGGCGTGCGTGCCTCAGTCGATGATCGCCTGGTAGGTGAGCACGCGCAGTTCGCGGCGGACCGGATAGGTCGACGACGGCATGAGCTGCGCCAGCAGCACCACGGCCATGTCCTCCTTGGGGTCGATCCAGAAGGCGGTCGAGGCAGCACCACCCCAGGCATACTCGCCGGGCGTGCCC
>JAUXST010000555.1 GCA_030679805.1 Reyranella sp.
CGCGTCATCAAGCCGACGGACGGACTTCCGAGCTATGCCTTCGATCCGAACCGGCTGACGCTGGTTCTGTCGGAAGACAATCGCATCGTCGATGCCGCTTGGGATTGAGCGGCCACGTTCCCGTAAGCAGGCACATCGCACAGTATCGGAGATGACATGACCGAAGATCGTCGTTCGCTGAGGGCTCTGGCGGCCTTGTTGCCGTCTGGAATCCTGGGTCTGTCGATGAGCCTGGCCGCGGCCGATGCCTCTGCTGCGACCTCCACCGGCAACGCGCCGGCGAAGGGGACACCCGAGTCGGTGGCGCTTCGCCTCGAAGCCATCCGCAATTCCGTCTCCGTCGTCGTGACGGTGCCGGCGGTGGAGGGCGAGACGCCGGACCAGGCCGGCCCCCAGCTCGCCTGGTGGGGAAATGGTGGTTGGCGCAACGGCGGCGGCTGGCACAACGGTGGTTGGGGCAACGGCGGCGGCGGCTGGCACAACGGCGGTTGGGGCAACGGTGGCTGGCACAACGGCTGGCACAACTGGTAAGCGATCGAGGAAGTCATGAAGAGAAGCGCGCTTTTCGCCATTGTCTGCCTGTCCGCCGCGACCTGGGCTCTGGGCACCCAAGCCCAGACACCGCCGCCGGCTGGCGCGAACCAGCCGCCGCCGGGCTACGGCAGCTCGACCGACGGACCGCCGGCCCAAGTGCCGTGGCCGATCACGATCGTGACCAGCGTTGAAGTGCTGCGCTCGACGCGGTCCGGCGGCCTCGACGTCGTCCGCGCCCGCGGCCTGGTGTCGTCCTCGTCGTGGGGTTCGCCGCACCTGATCCCGATCACGCGGGGCGAACCGGTCGACGGCATCCTCGATCTGATCTTCCAGGGCGTGGTGCCGACCAGTCCGGCGCCACTGGGTCCGTTCATGCCGTTCGAGGCGCTGCTGCCTGTCGACACGGGCCATCCCTACAAGGGCGTGCGGGTGCGTTCGGGGACCAATGCGATCGTGCTGAAGACGCTGCCGGGCTACGCCGAGATTGCGGCACCGAAGGAAGATTGTGCCAAGTGCCGCGGCAAGTTCTTCGTGGCCAAGGGCGCGCAGTCGCCGGCCGGCGCGCCGGCCGACAGCATCGTGCGTGAAGCCGATCTGCCGTGGAACCTGCGCGTCATCAAGCCGACGGACGGACTTCCGAGCTATGCCTTCGATCCGAACCGGCTGACCCTGGTTCTGTCCGAGGACAGCCGCATCGTCGATGCCGCCTGGGACTGATCCGGCGGGATTGATCAGGGAGCTGACATCACATGACGCAGGATCGTCGTTCGTTGCGGGCTCTGGCGGCCTTGCTGCCCACGGGAGTCCTGGGCCTGTCGATGAGCTTGGCCGCGGCCGATGCCTCGGCCACGACATCCACCGGCAGCGAGCCGGCGAAGGGAACGCCTGAATCGGTGGCGCTCCGTCTCGAAGCCATCCGCAATTCCGTCTCCGTCGTCATCAGGGTTCCGATGGCCGGCGACAAGGAACAGGCGTCGGACGACGACAATGTCCAACTCGCCTGGTGGGGCAACGGCTGGCGCAACGGTGGTTGGCACAACGGTGGCTGGGGCAACGGCGGCCTCGTCGGCGGGGTGCTGCACGGCCTGTTCGGCGGCGGTTGGGGCAACGGCGGTTGGCACAACGGCGGTTGGGGCAACGGTGGTTGGCACAATGGCGGCTGGGGCAACGGCGGTTGGCACAACGGCTGGCACAACTGGTAGGCGCGTCTTAGAGATCCTGCGCGTGCTTGCCGCCCGGGAACAGGTCATGGCGCGGCGGTGAGAAGATCTCGACGATCTCGCAGTCCTCGCGATACCAGAATTCATGCTCGACACCGGCAGGGATCAGGAACGTCGTTCCCGTTTCCAGGCTTTGCACCGGACCGTCGCCGATGCGGCAGTCGAGCTTGCCCGAGACCAGCCAGGCGATCTGTTCGTGCGGATGGCTGTGCTTGGGCGTTTGCGAGCCCTTGCCGCGATGGCCCCACATCACCGTCAACTTGTCGCCGATCAGTCGATGCATGAGCCCGCTCGGCACCTTGTGCGCGGGCAGGTCTTCGACCTTGCTGAACATCACCATCGCGAGTCCTTTGGGGCGCCCTACGGATTGACGAACTTGGCGAGCGGCTTCCACTTGGCGTAGTCGGCCTCGACCCGGGCGCGGAAGACGGCCGGCGTGCTGGCCCGCGCCTCGTTGCCCATGCCCTCGAGGCGGGCCTTCACGTCGGGCCGCGCCACTGCGGCCTTCACCGCGTCGGAAAGCTTGTCGGCGATGTCGGCCGGCAGGCCGGCAGGGGCGGCGAGGCCGAGCCACGAGACGACCTCATAACCCGGCACGTCGGCGGAGATCGGTGGCACGTCGGGATTGAGCGGCCAGGTCTCCTTGGAGGTGACGCCGATGGCGCGCACCTGCTTGTTGGCTAGCGCACCGTGATAGCCGGTGAAGGTGCTGATCGCGAAGTCGAGGCGACCGCTCATGACGTCGGTGATCTGCTGGCCGGTGTCCTTGTAGGCGACCGGCTCGATCTTCATGCCGGTCAGCGCCTTCAGATATTCGACGGCGAGGTGCAGCGTGTTGCCGACGCCGCTGTGGCCGTAGTTGAGCTTGCCCGGGTTGGCCTTGGCGGCGGCCCGCAGGTCGGCGAACGTCTTGATCGGCGAATTGGCGCCGACGACCAGGACGAACGGGAACAGCGTGATCGTCGAGACATAGGAGAAGTCCTTCAGCGTGTTGAACGGCGTCTGCGGATCGGTCGCGCTGATCACATTGGCGCCGCCGGTGATCAAGTAGAGCGTATAGCCGTCGGGCGGCTGGCTCATCAGGTATTGCGCGGCGATGCGCTCGCCGGCGCCGGGTTTGGGTTCGACGATCACGCTCTGGCCCAATGTCTCGATCAGGCTCGGCGAGATGACGCGGGCGATGGTGTCGGGGTTCGAGCCCGGCCCGTAGCCGTGCACGATGCGGATCGGCTTGGACGGGAAGGTGCCCTGGGCGCGCGTGCCCGTTGCCATGATGAGGGAGCCTCCGGCCGACAGCAGGAGTCCCCGGCGGTTGAAGCCAGCTCGCATCGTTCCTCCCAAGTCCGGCGGCTTATGTGCCACCATGTGTCGAAATTACATAGATTTTCGAAACTTTGGACAAGCCCCCAAATGCCGGCCCGTTTCGCTGGCCGCTACGGTGCCAGCGGCATGAGCGCCGTGCGCAGCGCCCGACTCGATATCTGCATCATCCCGTCGAACGGCTGGCCCATTTCCAGGATCAGGAAGATCGCGCCGGCTGCCGACAGGGCGATGACCATCAGGGCAACGATGGAGGTCGGATTGAGCGGCGAGAACAGGCAGAAGCTGACGAAGATCATCGTCAGCCAGAAGATCAGGATGGCCAGGAACGGCGCCGGGATGCCGGCGTGCGAGCGTTCGAACAGCATCAGGCGCGACCTCTGGATGTCGGTTGCGGTCTGGATGGCCTGAGCCTTGATGGACCGCTGGGTGTCGGTCTGCGGCGCCAGTTCGTGGAGGGCCATGTAGGCGCGCGAAGCATTGCCGCTGGGCTCCATGGCCATGGCCTGGGGACCGCGCGCGCCCAGCTCGCCCCAGAGCTGAAACACCAGGGGATCGATGGCGGCGCGGAGCATCTGCCGGATCGGCCGCGTCTCCGGTCCGTACCGCTCGAGGAGTTCGTCGAGCAGGATGAGGCTAGCCGCCATTTGTCTCACTTCATTGCGCTGGGCTTCGAAGGAACTGCTGGCCGAACTGATCAGAAGGCCGAGCACCAGGGCCGAGATGGTGGCGACGAGGCCGGTACCTAGGCGGACGATGTCCTTGGCGTGCTCATCGAGATGATGGTCTGGCAGGGTCCGTCGCAGCAGAGACCCAGTGGCGGCGCCGGAAAGCATGAGCCCGAAGGTCAGCAAGGATATCTCGATGGGACTCAAAGCCGTTTCCTCCGTCTTGGCGCATCATGCCCGATTTCCCCGTAAGCGTCCCATCTGGTCCGGTGCGCCGCCCCGGGCTAAGAAAGTCTTGGCGATTCAATCCGGGGAGCGCCCGATGCCAGTGCCGATGATGGAGCAAGCCACACCTCAGGCCTGTCGCTTCGCCGACGACGGCGAGACGCCGAACAATCCAGTGCTGCCGCTGCTGGTCTATCGCCGTGCCTTCGACGTTGCCGGCGCCCGCGATCCGGCGGCGCCGTTCGAGGAGGCCTTCGCTGCCCACGGCTGGGGCCGGTCGTGGCGCAACGGCATCTACGACTTCCTGCATTTCCACACGCGCACGCACGAGGTCCTGGGCATTGCCTGCGGCCGGGCGCGGGTGCAGTTCGGCGGCGCACGGGGGCAGGAACTCGACGTTGAAGCCGGCGACGTCGTCGTGCTGCCGGCCGGCACCGGCCATCGTCGTGTCTCCGCCAGCACCGATCTGCTGGTGGTCGGCGCCTATTCAGATAATTCGGGCTTCGACCAGAAGCGGCCGGGGCAGATCGACCATGCGCATGCCCTGGCGGCGATCGCCGCCGTTCCCCTGCCGCGCCAGGATCCGGTCTACGGAGCCGAGGGGCCGTTGACGACAATATGGTCTCCGCCGATGTCCGGCTGATGGGGGAAGAATTCATGTCCGTCATCTCGATCAAGCGGAGCCTTGGTGTTGCGCTCGGCGGTTGTCTGCTGGCCGGGCTCGCAGCCGGCGGGCCCGCCTGGGCGCAGTCCCCCGCGGGTCAATACCGCGGCCTCGCCACCATCGAGATTCCCTTCGCCAACGGACCGATCCGTGCCGATCACGTGCCCGAGATCCGCCTGAAGCTGAAGGGGGCGGCGCCGCGGCGCTTCGGCATGGACACCGGCTCGACCGGGATCGTGGTGTCGGCCGAGCACTTCGAGCCGGGGCCGGGCGACACCAACGACGGGCCCGGGCAACTCACCTACAACAGCAGCGGTCGCGTCCTGCACGGCACGCACTACACGACAAACGTCGAGATCCTGGACAACGACGACCGGCCGGCGGTGACGGCGCGCGTCCAGGTGCTGCGGGTCGAGCGCATCACCTGCCTGCGCAATGCGCGCGACTGCGAGCCCAATCCGCGCCCGCGCGGCGTCGCCTTCATGGGCGTGGGCTTCGATCGCGGCCGGGCGCAGGGCACCGAAGGCTCGACGGCACCGCGCAATCCGTTCGTCAATCTGGTGTCGCTGGCGTCGGGCGCGCCGGTGAGTTCGATCCGCCCCGGCTATGTCGTCACCCGCACCGGCATCCATCTCGGCATGAACGAGGCGCTCACGCGCAATTTCGCCTTCGTGAAACTCTCGCCTCGGGGCACCACCTCGGCATCGGGCCTGCCACAATGGAACGCCGCACCGCTCACCGTTTCGGTCGATGGCGTGACCGGCACCGGCACCAGCCTGCCCGACACCGGCATCAACTACATGTTCTTGTCGCCGCCGCCGGGCACGTCGCTGACGCGCGGCCAGCGCGTGCCGTCGGGGACGAAGATCGAGATCTGGCTGCCCGGCCAGGGCGGTCCCGGCGCCTTCTACCAGGTCGCGGTCGGCGACTGGAGCAATCCGCTGCAGCCCGCGAGGGTCGTGGTCGTGCGCGATCCCGGCGTGTTCGTGAACACGGGCCGCATGTTCTTCGAGGCCTTCGACTATCTCTACGACGCCGTCGGCGGCTACGTCGGCTACGGCTGGAACGGCCGCGTGAGCGGTGCCTACGGCCGGGTGACGCCGGGCGCGCGCTGATCTAGCTGGAGCGTGCGAAGGATTTTAGCGAGTCGCGGAGCTTCTCGGCGCTCTGTTCCAACCCGCGGGTTTCCTCGGCGGACATTTCCGGCATCAACACTTCGGCGACGCCCTGGCGCCCGACGACGCTCGGCAGCGACAGCGTCGTGCCGAAGTGCTGATTGTGCGACCCCGCAGGGAAGACCGCGCGTTCGTCGCGCAGCACCACCTCGGCGATGCGGCTGCCGACCATGCCGATGCCGTACTGGCTGGCGCCGATGCCTTCGATGATCGTGATGTTGGCATAGCGGACATCCTGCTCGACGGCCTTGCGGAATTCCTCGGCCTCGATCCTGTGCCGGGCCAGCAGATCGGCGAGCGGCATGCCGCCGATCCGCGCCGAGGACCACAGGAACACGCTCGACGTGCCGTGCTCGCCCACGACATTGGCTTCGACGCTGCCCGGGCTGACGCCCAGCCGTTCGGCCAGATGAAGGCGGAAGCGCAGGCTGTCGAGATAGGTGCCGGCGCTCAGCACGCGGTCGTGCCCGGCGAGTTGGCGCGCGACCGCGGCAAGCGGTTCGGGCGGATCGGTCGCCACCAGGATCGTGGCGCCGGGGGCGGCCTTCACCAGCTTGGGGATGATGTCCTCGAACACCTTGACGTTGGTGCCGAGCAGGCGCAGCCGGCCAGCGGGATCGGAGCGATCGGTGGCGCCGCCGGCCTTCTCGTTGATGCCGGCGGTGATGATCACGAGGCCTGCGTCGGCGAGATCGTCGTAGTCGCCGTCGCGGATCGAGACCATCGGCGACAGGGCGACGCCGTAGTGCATGTCGGTCGCCACCGCCTTGGCGCGGGCGCGGTTGCGGTCGATCAGCACGACCTCGCGCACGCGCGCCCGGAGCGCCACCGCCATCGCGGTTGCCGCACCGACGGCACCCACTCCGATAATTCCGAGTTTCATGGCGTGGTCCTTGTTGCCTCGAAGAGCGGGCGTCAGGTGAAGCCGCGATAGACCAGCGTCGTGAACATGCCGGCGGCCATGTGATAGAGGTTGTGGCAATGATAGGCCCAGATGCCGGGATTGTCGGCATCGAAGACGACCTTCACCGTTGTCTTGGGCGGCACCAGGATGCAGTCGCGGACCGCGCCCGCCAGCTTGCGATCGTTGATCTCCGTCACCTGGAACGAATGGCCGTGCAGGTGCATGGGATGCGCCATCATGGTGTCGTTCCGCATCACCAGCTCGACGCGCCCGCCGCGCGCGACCGTGACCGGCGCGCCGGTCATGTCGTGCACCGGCATCGACCAGTTGTAGCCCATCATGCTGCCGGCGAGGGTAACCGGAATTGAGCGGTCGACTGGCCTGGCGGATAGCGGCCGGGCCGCGCGCAGCAGGATCTCCTGACTCAGCCCGACCACGGGCCCATCGGCGGCGCTTTGGCCGGGAATCTTCGCGATCGCCGCACCGCGTGGGCGCAGGACGATGCCGGCCTGCAAGGCCCGGCCTTCGCCGCGCGCCAGCACCGGCACGGCGCGTCCATCGCCCGGCAGGCGCACCAGGATGTCGGCGCGCTGGGCGACGGCGAGGGGAAAGAGGCTCGCCTTCAGCGGCTCGACCGGATTGCCGTCGACGCTGAGCAGCGTGCCTTCGTCGGCGCCGAGGTCGATGGTGAAGTTCGTCGAAGCCGAGCCGTTGATGAGGCGCAGCCGCACTTCGCCGGCGCGCTCGACGTCGACCACCTGCGGATCGGCCAGCGTGCGATCATTGGCGAGATAGGCGTCGTACTGAATGTCGTTGAGGTCGGGCTTGGCCGGGTCCATCGCCATGGCGCCCATCGCCATCCCACCTGAAGGGGGCTGGCGAAGCTTTTCTAGGAGCGCCTCCGGCGGGGTCCAGGAGAAGTCCTCGAACAGCACGACGACTTCCTGCCGGCCGCTTTTGATCGCCTCGGTCTCGCGCACGATCAGCGGCGCCGCCAGCAGGTCCTGCTCCTGCAGTCCGAAGTGCGAATGCATCCAGCGCGTGCCCGTGGGCAGCGCGGGGAATTTGTAGGTGGCCGACTGGCCGGGCGCGATCGGCAGGCCGGAGATGTAGGGCACGCCGTCCTGCCGCCACGGTGGATTGAGGCCGTGCCAGTGGAGGCCCGACGTCACCTTGAGCGTGTTGTCGACGCGGACGTCGAAGAGATCGCCCTCGTCGAGCGTGAGGCCCACGGCGCCGGACGGCTGGGCCACGCCGTAGCGCGTCGCCGCCTTGCCGCCGACCTCGATCTGCCGCGTCTGCAGGCGCAGGATCTTCTGGCCATCGGCTGCGTGACTTGTCGGCGCCGCTGCAAGAGCGACGGTGCCCAGGAGAAGGGATCGCCGGGAAGGATGCATGAATGCGCCCCTGATTTTCGCTCGGAAGGGTAGGCCTTCCGCGCCGCGCGATCCACCCGGCGGCTTCAGGGCCCTAGGGCACGCCCCCAGCGATGAGCTTATCCGGTAGAACCCACTCTAGATCGGCTTCCCCGCGCTGCTGGGCCAGCGCGGCATGAGTTCGTTGCTCGGGCGCTTCTCGTCGGCCACCTTGCGCGCCGTCTCGACGCCCGCCACCGGCAGGCCTTTGGGATCGAGTAGGCCGACCTGCACCAGCACCGACGCCTGGTCCCAATAGATATGCTCGTGCGCCACCTTGCCGTCCACGAAGCGCACGATGGCGACCAGCGGGATCTCGACCTTGCGGCCGGTCGGCTTGATGCCCGGGAGCATCCAGTCGACCTCGCTGGTGTGGGTGAAGCTGAACAGCATCTCGTCGACGATCTGGTCGGTACCGATGGTGCGGCTCACCGGCACGAGCGCCGTATCGGGCGGATTGCCGCCGATGAAATGGTATTTGTAGAAGCGCTTCAATTCGTCGTGACCGACGCCGCCGGTCATCGTCGGGACGTGGTTGACGTAGGGTGCCGCCACCATGGTCGCCATGGTGGCATCGACATCGCGGGTCTCGAATTCATACCGGCAATGGGCTTCCCACAGAGCGGCGAGGTCGTAGCTGGCGGTCATGCTATGGCTCCTGTCGGGTCGTCGGATTGATCACAATATGGCCACGTCGTGGCAAGCGCCTGATGCGGTCGGCTTGACAGGGTCTCCAGACTTCGGCCTGCTGCAAACATCTGCCGGCGGTTGCCGCGAGCGCGCCGCCATTCTTTCCTCATGCTCGCCTCAACTAGGATACAGACGATGGCTACAGGCACGGTCAAGTGGTTCAACGGCACCAAGGGTTTCGGTTTCATTCAGCCGGACGGCGGCGGCAAGGACGTGTTCGTCCATATCAGCGCCGTTGAGCGCGCAGGTATGAACGGTCTCAATGAAGGCCAGAAGGTCAGCTACGAAGTGGCCAGCGAACGCGGCCGCGAGGCGGCCGTTAACCTGAAGGCGGTCGGCTAAACGCTGCATCAGCGCTGCGGGAATATCCGAGTTTTGACGATGCGTTGACAGAAGGCCCGCCCGGTTCCCGGCGCGGGCCTTTTGCTTGTTCCGGCGTGTTCGTCCTGGCGCCCTACAGAAAGCCGAACATCCGCGCCACGCGCTGCACGCCCTGCCACACCGGGTCGAGGCCGGCGAAGGTCTGGACCATTTCGTTGGCGTCATGCAGCAAGGCCTTCAGCTTCTGCCCGTTGGGCTCGTCCTTCGCGGCCTCCAGGCGAGCCTCCTCGAAGAGGGCGCGCAGCTCGCGCATCTCCTCGGTGTAGTCGTCGTCGATCGCCTTCAGCGAGTTGGCGAGAGCGTCCGCGAGGTCGGACGGCGCGGCGGGGGACTTGGGATCGGGAGACTTGGGATCATTGGTCATGCCCCACGATACAACGTGACGGCCACGACTTGAACAGCTGAGGTGGTGCCGCGGCTCAGAACCAGTAGCGCTTGCCGACGGCGGAGGGCGCCAGCACCTCGTCGCCGAACGCCTGGCCCAGCGCTGCCATGGCGCGCCAGCCGGTGCAGTGGCCGGCCCCGATCCGGGCGAGGCCGAAGCCTTTCAGCGCCGCGATGGTCTCGGGGATGATCTTCTCGTTGGTGCCCGAGAGATGCAGCCCACCCAGCACCGCATGCAGCGGGACGCCGGGGAAGCTCGCGCGCGCGTGGCTCAGCACGTTCACGATACCGGCGTGCGAGCAGGCGCTCAGCACCACCAGCCCCTTGCCCTTCACGTTCACCGCGATCCAGCGCTCGTCCATCAGCAGCTCGTCGCTCTCCCACGGCGCGTCCTCCGCGATGCGCCGCACCTGGTTCGGCAGGCCGCGTTCAAAGGAGGTGATCCGCGGGATCTCGCCGCTCACATGGAACAGGCCGTCGAGCAGCCGCTGCGGCTCGGTGGTCGAGACGATCCCGGCGCCGAGCCCGGCGAGCTCGCTGGCGGACGGCACGTCGTCCATCTGCCGCACGCTGCCGTCGGGCAACCTCACGCCGCGCTGAAAAAACATGCCGGGATGGACGTGGAAGGGCACGGCCTGGCCGCCGTTGCCGGCGCGGATGCGCTGCAGCGCCAGCTTCATGGCGCCGGCATGGTCCCAGTGGCCGTGCGACAGCACGATGCCCTCGACCCGGCCGAGATCGACGCCGAGCCGCGTCGTGTTGCGCTCGAAGGCGTATTCCTCCGGCCCGCTGTCGAACAGCAGCGTGTGGCGCACGTCGCCCTGCTGGACGGTGACCAGGCAGGAAAGCCCGTGAACGCCGCAGCACAGGCAGCGGTCCGACGTGGCGCGCAGGCCGCGCCGCGTGGCGAAGGCCCATTCGTTCTCGACGTTGAGCGGCGTCGAGGAGAGGCCGTCGACCGCATTGTCGACCAGGATGTGGATTTCGACGCGATCGGCTTCGGCGAGGTTGGTCATGCGGGCGTGTGCTCCCCTTTGGCCGGCAGCCTATCGGGTATTTCGTCGTCCTGAGCGGAGCGAAGCGCAGTCGAAGGACCTCTTTTCCTTTCGGTGGGCTGCCGAAGAAAGGTCCTTCGACTACGCCGCCCTTTGGGCGGCTCCGCTCAGGACGACGGAAATGCCATAGCCCTGCCTTCAGTTGGCAGCCTAGAGGCTGGCGCCGCGCCTCGGCAACTATGAGGGCTTGTCCGTTTTCAGGAACCGCTCGAACGCGGCCTTGTAGTCCGGATGCCAGCGCGACAGCGCCGGGCGGTTCTGGGTGATGTCCTGCGCCGCCCAGGTGATCCGGCGGTTATCGACCTCGCGCGTGACCTCGTTGTCGGGACAGAGGATGTAGAAGTCGCCCGCGCCCATGCCCGCGACCAGCATGTCGATCACCTGGTCCGGCGTCCAGGCGCCGGCGGGCTTCTCGCTGCGGCCGCGGCTGGTCATGGCGGTGAAGGTCGAGCCCGGGATCAGCAGATGCGCGGTGAGGCGCGCGCCGTCCTCGTTGCGCAGGCTGTGCGCCAGCGCCTCGGTCATCACTTTCACGCCGGCCTTGCTCACGTTGTAGGCGGTGTCGCCGGGCGGGCAGGTGATGCCCTGCTTGGAGCCGGTGTTGATGATGGCGCAGGGCGTGCCCTGGTCCAGCATCAGGCTGGTGCAGGCCTGCACCCCGTTGATCACGCCCCAGAGATTGATCTCCAGCAACCGGCGCCAGCGGTCCGGATGCTCCCAGGCGCCGGCCCCGCCG
>JAUXST010000559.1 GCA_030679805.1 Reyranella sp.
GCCAACGGCGGCAGCTTCGCCCCACCGATCGTGCGCCGCGACCGGCCATCTCCTGCGCCGGTGCGGCTGATCGGGCAGACCGCCGCCTGGTATGTCGCCGACATCCTGGCCGACGCGCCGCTGCCCGAGGGCTTCGCTTCGCTGCCCGTGGCACTGCGCGACCGCCGCATCGCCTTCAAGACCGGCACGTCGGCCGGCTTCCGCGATGCCTGGGGCGCGGGCTACAGCACCAACTGGACGGTCGTGGCCTGGGTCGGCCATGCCGACGGCACACCGCGGCCCGGCCAGCTCGGCCGCCTCTCGGCGCTGCCCCTCGTCTTCAAGGCATTCGGCCGCCTGCCCGCCGAGGACAACCGCGCCGCGCCGCCACCGGCCGATGTGATGCGCGTGGCCTCGCATCGCGACCTGCCGCCGCGCATGCGCACTTTGGCACCAACGGTCGAGAGCCACGGTGGACCACGCATCGCCTATCCGCCCGCCGATGCCCGCATCGAACTCGCCAGCCGCGAGGCCGTGCCGCTCAGCGCCCTGGGTGGCGAGGGCCGCCTGCGCTGGCTGATCGACGGCCGTCCGCTCGATGGCGCCAAGTGGGTGCCCGATGGCCCCGGCCAGGCGCGAGTCGCCGTCGTCGACGAAGCCGGCCGCTCGACGTCGGTGTCGGTGCGGATCGTCAGCAAGGCCAACTAGAGCGCCAGCTCCCCGCACGCCGGAGAGCCGTCGTCCTGATCGCGTGTCACAACCCGATGTCACACCAAGTTGTGACAAATGTTGTGACACACACACGCCCGGAGTCCGGGCCGAGCCCGGTTTCACGGGCTTTTTCAGACGTCGTTTCTTCTTCTCGTGTCACAGCCCGGCGCGCCTGTGACAGGCAGCGCGATGTGTCCATTCCGACGTGTGCAATGCCGACGTTATCGGTGCTCGGTTGGGACGGGCTCTAAACCGGACTCAGTCGGCCTGGCGTGACGTACCATCCGAGGCAAGCTCCACCCTCACGCTCGATCGCCTATGATCCGAGTGGGTCAAACCCGCGGCGTGCGCGGGCGGGTCATGCTTATGTAGAAGAACTGGCGCGGTCCAACCGCCAGCCTACAGGAAAAATAGCCCATTTCCTGCTGAACCTGCAACTTCGATATGTTCACATCTACGTGAAGAGATGCTGGCAGTGCAAGCACACTATGCTGCACTCTTGGCCTTGAGCGCCTGCGCCACCTTGGAGGCAGGCTCGCGGCCCAGCGCGACGCAGATGTCGCGGCCTGCCTTGGCGATGGCGTCGAGGTCGACGCCGTGTTCGATACCGAGGCCGTTCATCAGGTAGATCACGTCTTCGGTCCCGACATTGCCCGACGCGCCCTTGGCATAAGGACAGCCGCCGAGGCCCGCCACGGCCGTATCGAACACGGCGATGCCACGTTCCATGACGGCCAGGATGTTGGCCAGCGACTGGCCATAGGTATCGTGGAAGTGCGCCGCGATTTTTTCCCGCGGAATCTTCTGGGCGACGGCGTCGATCATGGCCACACACTCGCCCGGTGTGCCGACGCCGATCGTGTCCCCCAGCGAGACCTCGTAGCAGCCCATCCTGAACAGGCGCTCCGAGACCTCGGCCACCTTCGCCGGCGCCACCTTGCCGTCATAGGGGCAAGCGATCACGGTCGAGACGTAGCCGCGCACTTTCATGCCGTGCTTCTGCGCCGCTTCCATCACCGGCGCGAAGCGCTCGAAACTCTCGTCGATCGAGCAGTTGGTGTTCTTCCGGCAGAAGGCTTCCGAGGCGGCGGTGAAGATCGCGATCTCCTCGACCCTGGCCTCGACTGCGCCATTCATGCCCTGCTTGTTGGGCACCAGCACGGGGTAGCTGACGCCGGGCTTGCGCTTGATCCGGGCCATCACCTCGTCGGTGTTGGCCATCTGCGGCACCCATTTGGCCGACACGAAGCTGCCGGCCTCGACCGCGGAATGGCCGGCGGCCGACAGCGCATCGATGAGGGCAACCTTGGCGTCGACCGGCACCGGTTTGGCCTCGTTCTGCAGGCCGTCGCGCGGGCCCACTTCGACCAGCCGTACACGTTTGGGGAGAGTCATCGAGGCCTCCTGAGCATTGCGCAATTCTACGCGATTCCCCGCAGAGCTAGATACAGTCCGAGCACAAACAAACCGGCAAAGAACACCCTGCGAAACGCCGCTGCATCGAGCCGCCGGCGCAGTCCCTGCCCCAGCCACATGCCGCCCAGCGCCGGCGCGAGCGCCAACAGCGACAGGCCGGCCAATGCCGGCGGAAATGCCCCCATGTGCAGCAGGCCGGCAGCGAGGGCGATCGTCGACATGGTGAAAGACAGGCCCAGAGCCTGCACCAGTTCGTCTTTGGCCAGCCCAATCGCCTGCAGGTAGAGCACCGCCGGCAGCACGAACACGCCGGTGGCGCCGGCGACCAGTCCCGTCGTTGCTCCCACGAGCGGCGCCAACCAGAATTCGTGCCGGCGCATCACCGAAATCTTCAGGCCGGCAAGCCCGACGAGAGCGTAGAGTACCAGGGCCATGCCCAATGCCGTGACGGCAAGGCCGGCTTTGTTGCCCACCAGGATTCCGGCCCCGGCCAGGGTACCGGCGACGACACCGGCCATCATGCTCCAGAAGCGCCGGAACAGAACGATCGGGTTCGCGCCGGCGAAGAGCTGCCAGACATTCGTCACCAGCGACGGGACGACCAGCACCGCCGCCGCCTGTGCCGGCGGCAAGACAAGCGACAGCAGGCCCATGGCGATGGTCGGCAAGCCCATGCCGATCACGCCCTTCACCAGGCCGGCCGCCACGAAGGTCAGGCCGGCAAGCAGCCAGACGTACATCGCGAGTTCCATGCGCGCGACCCTGGGTGCGGGCGGACCGGGCGACAATGCGGAAGGTCCGAGGCCAGCCTCAGGCTTGGCCGAAGGCTCACGACCTTCTATGGAAAGCCATGCGCTTCGATCTGGTCGACCTTCGCCTGGTCTTGCTCGTCGCTGAAGCCGCCAGCATCACCCATGGCGCGGCGCGGGCAGGCATGGCCCTCGCCTCCGCCAGCGAGCGCATCCGCGCCATGGAGGAGGCGCTGGGCGTGCCGCTGTTCGAGAGGAAACGACGCGGCATCAGCCTCACGCCGGCAGGCACCGCCCTTGTCCATCATGCCCGCGCCGTCACCCAGCAGATCGAGCTGATGCGCGGCGACCTCGATCAATACGCCAAGGGCCTGCGCGGTCGCATCCGCGTCTACTCCAACACCGCCGCGACGCTCGAATTCCTGCCGCACGCACTGGGATCATTCCTCGCGGCACACCCCAATATCGACCTCGATCTCGAGGAGCGGCCGAGCACGGAGATCGTCCGTGCCGTGGCGGGCGGCCAGGCCGACATCGGCATCGTGGCCGATGCGGTCGACCCTGCGGCCGAGCTGCAGACGTTTCCCTACGTCGAGGACCGGCTGGTCCTGATCGTTCCCAACCGGCATCCACTTGCCAAGCGCCGCCGGATTGCCTTCCGCGACGCGCTGGCCTTCGACTTCGTCGGCCTCGCCGCCGGCAGCGCACTTCAGGACCATGTCGACAGCCATGCCGCCCGCGCCGGCCACCGGCTAAGACTCCGCGTCCGGCTGCCCGGCTTCGACGCCGTCTGCCGGATGGTCGAAAGCGGTATCGGCGTCGCGGTAATATCGAGGGCCGCCGCCGAGCGCTGCCGGCGCTCGATGTCGATCCGGCTCGTCGCGCTCAGCGATCCCTGGGCGTTGCGTCATCTCAGGATCTGCGTGCGCGACCTCAGGTCCCTACCCGCGCACGCCCAGCGGCTCGTCGACCATCTTGTCGCTCGACCGGGCAAATGACAGGCGCCTCCTAAGCCAACGTCTGTCCTCGCTTGCCGGATCGGCACACCTAGCGGGGCCGTGCCGTCGGGATGGGCGGCCATGCCGGCACACCGCAGTTCGGATCTGCCAGACCGTCCTGCAACCACTTCAGGAATCGGTTGGCGAGTTCGAGGAAGATGGGGTCGTGAGTTGCCGGATCGTCTTCGGCAATACCGCTGTACTGGTGCCAAGTGAGGTTCGCGAGACGCTTCATGAAGGTCACGATCATTTCCGTGTTCGAAGCGTCGACCGACCTGCGCAGCGGCGCAGGAGATAGCCTGGCATGGGTGAATCCTGGAATCGACCGATCCACGAAATCGTGAAAGCGCTGACGCGAATTCATGTGCGGCGCCGTCACCGCGCCCGCCGGCGCCTCGCCTCCATAGTACGATGTAAGCGTGGCTGAGAGAGGCTGAGACGACAGGCCGGGAAACGTCGCCAGCAGGGTACCGTCGATGTCGCCGAGCAGGTCGCCGAGCGGACACCGGTCCGTCAGGGCCTGCTCGAAAATCGTGCGCTCGGTACCCGTGAGTGTCGTTGCCTGCGTGCAGGAAGGTCGCTTTTCCATCCACTCGTACCAGACCGAGGCAAGGTCGCCAAGCCAACCGAGCGACGCGAACACCAGCTCGGCGTCGGCGGTTTCGTAGTTCGGCAAGACAAAAGTTCCGATGCCGGCAAGGCCGCCGTAGAGCGACCGCCCGTTAGCGGCGAAGTCCATGATGTTGAGCGCGTGCGTGATGTCGACCTTGTGCCCCGCCGCCGTAAGGATCGAGCTGGTCGAGAAGAGCCCGTCGAGCACGGGCTGCCCTACATGGGCGGTCGTCAGCGGCGGCTCGCCGTCGGGATTGTCGACCGTTCCACCGATGAGCTCGTCCATCGTCTGGCTCGTCGACGATTCGAGCTTCACGCTGAAGTTGCTGTAGTGCATGCGCCGAACGCGTCGGATGATCTCTTTCGGCGCGCGGTCCGGCAGGCCGCTTTCAACCGCGACGATCCAGTCGATGTATTGTTGCACCGGGACATCGGCGGTGGCGCGCAGCCCGATCGGCGACGGACCATTTGGCCAGGCCTCCTGTGCAGCGTCGGGCGTCTGCGCCAACAGGGCATCGATCAGCGGCTTCAGGAAGGGGATCATCACTTGGTTTCCCTTGGCTTGGCGTCGCGCAACGCTCGCCCAACGACCGCCTTGCGTAGCGCCTGCAATGGCTTGCGCGATGCTCGAAGCGTACCCACGGCGCGCACCCGCTCGGCAGCGACTTCCTTGACCCGTTGCGCCTTCGGCGCCGACACCCACGGCCCCAACGCGCCCGCCGCCTTGAACGTGGCCTTGGTCGACGCGGCAGCCTTCGCGGGCTGCGCCACCAGATCGGGACGGCCGATGGAGTTGGCGAGACGTTCACGGATCGAGGGCGGCAACGCATCGAGGCTGACCGCGACATCCGCCGGCGCCGGCACCTTCTTGCCGCTTCGCACCGACGGTGGCAGTTTCGGCCGCCGCTGCGGCGGCAGGGCCACGAACGTGACCTGGCGTTCGACACGATGCCGGCCGCGTCCGTCGACTACGGCGACGACCAGCGTGTTGATGCCATCCTGCACCTGATCGGGGCTCAGCCGACGCTGCAAGCCTAGCCCCGGTGCCGCGCTCGCCTCGGCACTCATTCGATCGCTCTCGCGCACCGCGCGGCCCAGGCGGAAGCCCTCGGGCAACCGCCCGATCAATCCGCCAGGTTGCCCGATGCCCTGGCGGACGACCGACTGGAAGATCGATGACGTCTTGCCGGCGCGGCCCGAACTCTTGCGAACCGTGCCGCGCGCTTCCAGGAGCGGATGCGCGGTGCGAACCGTCGATATGCCGCGCTGCCACGGGAAGACGGCGAGGTCGCTGCCCTTCGAAGGCTTGGTCGGAACGATCCTTCCCTTTGCCGCTTCAGCGGCAGCATCGTCGCCGAGGCTTCGGACGACGAAGGAGTCGTTGGCGAGCAGCGTCCGGTTCAGCCAGATATGCACGCGCTCGGCTTCCTCGGGCTTCAGTCCGAGATAGGACCTGGGCACGCCCGGTAGATGGATATCGAGCAGGAGCGATCCCTCGACGATTGACGACTCGCCTGGCGAGACGATGATGGCATCGATGGCGGCCGGCCGCGTTTCGGCGAGGGCCATGTCGGTTTCGGCCTTGGTGGCCTCGACGACGGCGTATTCCGTCTGCGTCGCCGCGAGTTCGCGTTCAGCGGCAATGGCCGACGCAAGCTTGTTCGCCACAGCCTCGGCTGCGTTCACCACGGCGTCGATCGAACGTGCCGCACTGCGGACTGCGTCAAGCACATCGCCCAGCGGGATGCGGACCGAGCCGAGGTTGAAATCGACATCGAACGACAAGGAGACGGGGCCGAAGATCGTCTGCTGAGTCGCCCGCGCCTTGAACCTGATGGCGATAGGAATGCGCGGATTGGACCCGCCGAAGGCATCGGCGATGGCGTCCTCGATGCGGTCGAGAAAAAGGTCGAGCACTGCCGAGGTCAGGTCGTCGCCCGGCTCGATGTCGCGGACATCGCGCAGGAAATCCGCCGCCTCGAGCGCTGGACCGCGTAAGGCGTCCAGGACGGGATTGAGCAGCTCGTCGGGCAGAAGCGCGTCGACCGCCGCCTCCATCGCATCGTCGACCTGGGACGTCGCCCAACCGGGGACGAGATCGTATCCCGGCAGGCCGGAGAGCACGGACGAGGCCTTGTGCAGCACGGCGCCGCGAAGCCCGTTGCGCAGGCGGGTGCGAGCCGCCCCGGTCGCACCGAGCGCCGACACCATGGACGCGGCACTTTCCAACGCTTCGTCGAAGCTTTCTTCCATGGCGAGGGCGAGGCGGGTGATGTCGGCCAGCAGCTCCTCAACACGCCGCGCGAGGTCCTGAGCCAGTGCCTCAAGATCCTCGATCCATTCCTGGACCGTCGCCACGATCGCATCGACGATCTCGACGAACTCCTCAAGGATCCTGGCGCCGACATGCGCCAGCCACGCCCTTACGAACGCGACCAGGCGATCGGCGAAGAGCGCGCCGAACTCCAGCGCCAATCCGCTGCCGGCCTGGATGTTGAGCGCGCCGAGATCGGTCATGAGCTGCTCGGCGAGCCTGGCGTCCGGGCTGGCGGCGCGGAAATCCATCATCCGGTACATCAGGTCGCGCATGCGCGCCCGTCGGTCGGCTTCGAGCGGGCTCGATGCGTCGGCAAGGACGAGGAAGGTCTCGGAGAGAAGCTCAGCGATGTCGGCACGCCCCAGCGTTGGCGGATGCGGCAACCCGGCCAGGATGTCGGCCAACCCGCCCGGGTCACCGACGTGGCCGGCAAGGTCACGATACGCGCCCGACATCCCGGACATCAGGCGCGCGAGCACCGCGTCGGCGGTTACGACGAGACTGCGGCCAAAGAGCTGCATCAGCGTCGCCGAGCAGGCTTCGCGAAGCGCCACCTGGGCGGATGACGAGCCGTTGGCCCAGTTCAGAAGCGCACCGAAGACCTCATCCGTGACGAAGCCGAGAGAGTCGAGCAGGACCTCGTCGAGATAGGTGCGCAGCTCCGGCGGCGCGTCGTCGAACGACTCCTCGAAGAGCGGCAGCAGCTCGCCCTGGATGCGCGTCTCGATGTAAGACCGCAGACCACGCACGATGGCGGCGAGCGAGGCCTGCGCATCGACGCCGCCGCCGGGCGCAGGCGTAAAGGCACCGATGTTGGACAAGATGGTCGAGAGGCCGGCACCCAAGGCCCCCGGCGTCTCTCCCGTGACGATGACGGCGATGGCTTCGAGCTCCGGGAACGACTTCGCTACCGCGGCCAGCACCCTGCCCTCGACCAGATAAGTAACGAGCGATTGCTGGCTGATCGCGGTGGTGGCGGGCTTGCCGATGGTCACATTGATATGCCGTCGCAGCACGTCGGCCGGCGCGGTGACCGTGCCCGTGAATGCCTCCGCGGCGACCGCTGGCTGGACCCCGATCACCGAGGCGCGGGCGCTGCCGCTCGAGACGCGCTCGACGGCGACGAAGAGGAGCTGCGAGGCGGCATAGAGCGTTGCCAGCGGGCCGGTACCCGGATCCGTCGGGCTCTGCAGTCCCCCGAGCGCGACGAAGATCCTCGACGCGAGATCGAGGACGCGCGCCCAGTAGGCCCGGTTTGCGGCGGTCGCCTCGAACGGCTCGGCAGGAATGGCGCGCAGATGGGTGGCAAGCGCCGTCCGGTCCGTCCGCGTCGCATTCCAAGCCGACGTGCCGATCGTCAGCCGCCCAATCGCTTGCCTGAGCTCGTCCGCCGCCCAGCGCACGGCCCGTTCGAGGATCGCGCGCTGCGACTCCTCCAGGGCAACCTGCACCGCCCTCAGGGAAAGCGCCGGTCCGGCACCCGCCGAGAAGGCGCCGCCGTTGCTCGCGAGCTCGAGGCCGATCTCGAACGTCGTGCGCAACGCGATCTTCACGGGCGTGCGCAGCTCTTCGAGGAGTCGCGCGAGGCGGGCGTCCGTGCACAAGGCCAGGAGATCGTCCAGGGTGCTTCCCACGGCGACGTCGACGGAGCGGCGAACGAGATTGCGCGGGTCGGTGAGGCCGAAATTGACGTAACCCTTGATGCCGGCGCCGAAGCCCAGGCCCGCGCCCTTCTCGACGGCCACGGTGAAGCCCGGACGCGCCGTTCCCGAAGGAATGAGCCGGCCGGTCGCCGAGACGTTGACGTAGGCCATCGCCGCGACGGCCGCCTTGGCCAGCACGCCGCCGCCGACACTTGCCTCTTCGAGCAGCACGCGGACCAGCCGCGCCGGCGCGCCGCGGAGCCGCGGATCACTGTCGACGACTTCGAGGAAGTCGCCGATCGACAGGCCGATGCCGAGCTGCACGCCCGCCGCGGCCTGGGCTTGTGCCTGCAGACGCAGTGCGGCACCGGCCTCGGAGAAAAGATCTATCGGAGTCTGAAGCTGCGCCCGCACGCCGGCCGACGCCGTCGCGAATGCCTGCGCGTCGATGGCGAGGAATTTCTGGACCGAGGCGTCGAGCTTCACGAGCGCCTCGGCGCTGATGCCGATGTCGAAGCCGCGGCGGATCGCGGCGCCCATCTGGATGTCGAGCGAACCCTGGGCGCCGACACTGGCCCAGTCGCCGGCCTTGTAGTTTGCCGAAGCGGAAAGGATGTTCAGATTGGCATCGATCGCCGGCATATCAGCTCCTTCGGTCGAAAGGCCGCTCGGCGCTCGCGTCGATCCCGGGAAGAGTCATCGTTGCCTCCGATGGGCTTGTCTCCGGGTGGCGTCGCACCGTACTTACGCCAATTCGGCACAAGAACATGATTCGGCAATCAATGCATCTCCTGGTTGAACGGCTAATTCATGGTTTCCGTCCCTAGACCAGCGTCGGCTTCAGCTTGCCGGCACGCCCCAGAATGACCGCAACGGCGGCCAAGGCCAAGACGGTGAGCGCGATCAGCAGGGTCGCGACGGCGGTGATGGTGGGATTCACCTCCAGGATCAGCTCGTTGAACATCTTCTTCGGCACCGTCTCGTACTTGCCGGCGATGAAGGAGGTCACGATCACCTCGTCGAAGCTACCGATGAAAGCGAAGATCCAGGCCGCGAACACGCTGGGCGCCAGGTTGGGCAGCATCACCTTGCGCACCGTGTACCACCACGACGCCCCCAGGCTCCAGGCGACCTGCTCGATGCGCGCGTCGAACGCGCGGATCGCCACGCCCAGCACCATGATGACCAGCGGCACATTGAGCAGCGTGTGCGCCACCACCAGCCCGACGAACGAGCCCAGGAGGCCGATCTTGGCGAGGCCGAGATAGAGCGCGATGGCGACGATGATCGTGGGCACGATCAGCGGCCCCATGAAATTTCCCTCGGCCCAGTCGCGTCCGGCGAAGGTGCCGCGGCGCAAACCATAGGCCGCGAGCCCGCCCAGCAGCAGGGCAGCAACAGAAGAAATCAGCGCAACGATGGTCGAGGTCGCCATCGCCTCCATCCAGCGCGGATCGCCGAAGAAGGTCGCGTACCAGCGCAGCGACAGGCTGGGCGGCGGAAAAGTGAGTGCCTTGGCCGAGGAGAATGACATGGGAATGACGATGACCAGCGGCACCGTCAGGAACGCGAGGCCGAAGATCCCCATCGCTGCCAGCGCACGCCGCGTCCAGGGCGATCCGTCCATCATGCGGACGCCTTGCGATCGAGCCGGCGATAGGCAGCAAAGATGACCAGCGTCACGATCAGCAGGATGGTGGAAATGGCCGAGGCCTGTTCCCAGCGCGGGATCTGGTTGATCAGCGTGTCGAGCAGGTTGGAGATCATTGGCACCCGGCCGCCGCCCAGGATGGCGGGCGTCACGTAGAAGCCGAGGCAGAGGATGAACACCAGCAGCGTACCGGCAGCCAGCGCCGGCAAGGTGAGCGGGAAATAGATCTTCCAGAAGATCGTGCGCGGCGACGCGCCCAGCGAGGCCGCGGCCTGCAGCAGGCGGTCGTCGATGCGGATCATGGCGGCAAACAGCGGCAGCACCAGGAACGGCAGCAGCACGTTTGCCATGCCGATGGTGACGCCCAGTTCATTGTAGAGGAAGGAGACCGGCGCGTCGGTGAGGCCGCTCCACTGCAGCGCGCGGTTGACCAGCCCGCCGTTGCCCAGGACCACGATCCAGGCGTAGGTCCGCACCAGGATGCTGACCCAGAATGGCAGCACCACCAGCGCGATGGCGAGCAAGCGCGCCCGCGGCCCCAGCCCGCGCATCCAGTGCGCCAACGGATAGCCGACGATCACGTTGGCGATGGTGGCGATCAGGGCGATCCGCATGGTGTTGCCCAGCACGCGCAGATAGACTGGCGTGTCGAGCAGGCCTTCATAGTGTTCGAGCGTGAAGCCTCGCCCTTTTTCCCAAAAGGCGAGGCCCAGCATGTAGACGATGGGCGCGTTGAAGGCGACGACCATCAGCACCAGAAGCGGTGCGATGAACGAAACGCCCTGTCCGCGCATTGTGGCTCTTCCGGCTCAGAGGCTGAGCTTGAAGGCTTCCCACTTCTTGTTCACGGCTTCGCCGTTGGCCGCCCACCATTCGGCATTCTCGAAATACTGCACGGCCTTGTTCTGCTTGCTGGTCGGGAACTGCCAGAGCTTGTCCTTGGGCAGCAGCGCATCGAGTTCGGGGCTGGGGCCGGTGTAGGAGATCACGCCGGCAGCCTTGGCCTGGTTCTCCGGCAGCGACATCTCGTGCATCAGCTTGTAGGCCGCGGCCTTGTCCTCGGGCTTGGAGCCCTTGACGATGCCGAAGTACGAGAGGTCGGCCTTGCCGCCCGCGAAGTTGAGGCCAAACGCCGGGTCGCCGACGACGCGGCCCGACCAGCAGATCGCGTACTGCACCTCGTTGTCCTTCATGAGCTGCGGCGCCTGGGCGCCCGCCTTCCACCACACCGCGACGTCCTTCTTGACCTCGTTCAGCTTCTTGAAGGCGAGGTCGACGTCGAGCGGGAACAGCTTGTCGATCGGCACGCCCGCACCCTGGAGCGCGAACGGCAGGCAATAGTGCGGATAGTCCGGCAGGGTGCGCTTGCCGGGAAAGGCCTTGCTGTCGAAGAACTCGACCAGGTTCTTCGGCTCCTTCTGGCCGGCGCGCCAGGCCATGATGGTGGAGAAATACTGGTAGCCGAAGCCGTACTCGTTCTTGGCTTCGGGATACATCGCCGCCGGATTGACCGCCGCCCAGTCGATCGGCTCGATCAGGCCGAGCTTTTTGGCCTGCACCATGACGCCCGAGCCGAGCTCGAACAGCGTCGTGCTGGTCTGGCCGCTTTCGACCAGGGCGCGCAGCTTGCCGAGCGAACTCGGGCTTTCGCGCACGACTTTGATTCCGGTCTTGGCCTTGAGCGGATCGATGTAGCCGACCTGGATCGAATCGCCGCTGAGGCCTCCCGATTCGATCATGCGGATTTCCTTGGACTGTGCCCGCAGAGCGCCAGCGCCCAGGATACTGAAAGCCGGCACGCTCGCCGCGGCCGCACCCACGCCCATCCTCACCAATGTACGACGTTTCATCTCAACCCCCTCCTGTATGAACTCATTGCGCCACCGGCCACAGGTCGGCGGCGTCCCACGAAACCAC
>JAUXST010000562.1 GCA_030679805.1 Reyranella sp.
GCGACGAACAGGGAGCCGGCAATCAGGACGCCATAGACCGCCATGCCGACCGCCATCGCCGCGAATATGCCATCGAGCTCCATCCCCATCGTCTCGACGGCGAACCAGCCGCCGGCTGTCGCGACCACCACCCTCACGAGACCCGCCGCGACCGGCACCGTCATGCGGCCCGCTCCCTGGCCCGCGAAATAGAGGGCGAGGCCCAGCCCGAACAGGCAATAGAACGGCGCAACGCGCGTGAGGTAGGCGACGCTGGCGGCGATCACCCGAGCGTCCGAGGTGAACAGTCGCGACCAGGTCTCGGGCAGCAGCGCCGCGGTCCAGCCCATCGATCCGATCAGGGCGAAGGCCAGGAGCCCGCCGATCCACGCGACCCGCAGCGCGCGCTTCCAATCCTGGGCGCCCGAAGCCACGCCGACCATCGTCGTGAGCCCCGTGCCGATGCCGTAGGCGAGCGGCGCCACCATATATTCAAGCCGCAGTCCGACACCGTAGCCCGCCAGCGCATCCGTGCCGAAGCGGCCGACCAGGCCGGTCATCAGTAGTGCTGCGAGGCTGGCGATCAGCGTGGTGAAGGAGCTCATGATGCCCACGCGCAGGATCTCGCCGAACAGCCGGCGTTGCAGCCTGACGCCGCCCGGCCGCGGCACGACGCCAAGCTTGCCGCGCCAGATGGCGCGCGCCAGCAGGAGGGAGGATCCACCCATGGTCACGATGCCGGCAACGCCAGGCCCCGCCATGCCGAGGCCCGGCCAGTCGGCGACCCCCAACGTCAGCACGCCCGCCAGCGGCACGTAGACGATCGACATCAGCAGCCCGTAACGGCTAGGCGTCGCGGCATCACCGGCGCCGCGCAGGAGGGCCGCCAGGAAGGCGCTCGTCCACACCACGATCGCGCCGCTGAAGACGATATTGCTGAAGGCGAGTGCGCTCTCCAGCGCCAGTCCGCTGCCACCCATCAGGCGATAGAAGGTGGGCGCCGCAGTCCAGGCGAAGACCGCGAAGACCAGGGCGAAGGCTGCGGCCAGGACCAGCGTGTGCAACACCAGGGCACGTGCGTCCTCGGGACGCCCGCCGCCCAACGCGCGCGCGAGCGATGAAGCGACGCCGCCGCCCATGCCGCCGTTGGCCATGTTGTGCATCAGCACCAGGAAGGGGAGGACCAGCGCAAAACCCGCCAGCGCGTCGGCACCCAACCGGGCGATGAACCAGGTCTCGGCGATGGCGACGAAGATCTGCACCACCATGAGCCCGGTGGTGGGGCCGGCCAGGCGCAGCAGGCTCTGCCCGATGGGCGCGGTCAGAAGAGGATGGGACAAGAGGGACTCCGAAAACAGCGCACTTGCACGGCAATGCCGTGCCTTTCCTGTCAGGCGACAGGAGACCGAAACCGTGGAACTAGCGCTGATCCATTTCGAAATTTCCCTCGAAGCGCCGGCACTGTGACGAGTCCGGACAGCGATATCAAGACCGCGAAGACGTGGGTGCCCGCCTTGAGGTCGGACCGGCAATATCCGTAAACTGATGCAAAGGGACGATGAATGACCGGGGCGACGCCGCGTACGCTGTTCGAAAAGATTTGGGACGCGCACGTCGTGGAACGGCTGGGTGACGAGACCTGCGTCCTCTACATCGACCGCCATCTCCTGGACGAACTCCACAGCCCGCAGGCCTTCGAGGGTCTGCGCCAGGCCGGCCGCCCGGTGAGGCGCCCGGAGGCGACGCTCGCCATGGTCGATCACAACATCCCGACCGATGACCGCCGCGGCGGCATCCGGGAAGAAGGTTCGCGTCTGCAGGTGGCGACCCTGGAGGCCAACGTCGCCGCATTCGGCGTGCCTTACATCCCGGTGCTCGACGCGCGCCAGGGCATCGTCCATGTCGTGGGACCGGAGCTTGGTTTTTCACTGCCGGGCCAGACGATCGTGAGCGGCGATTCCCACGCCTCCACTCATGGCGCACTGGGCGCGCTCGCCTTTGGTGTCGGCGCTTCGGAAGTCGAGCATGTGCTGGCAACGCAGACGCTCGTGCAGAAGCGGCCCCGCAACATGAAGGTCGAGGTGAGGGGCGCTCTGCCCTTCGGCACGACGGCCAAGGATCTGGCGCTGGCGATCGTGGGCAGGCTCGGCGCTTCGGGCGCCAACGGCCACATGATCGAGTTCTGCGGCGATGCCATCGCCGGCCTCGACATGGCAGGCCGCATGACCGTGGCCAACATGTCGATCGAATCGGGCGCGCGGGCCGGCCTGATCGCGCCCGACCAGACGACGTTCGACTATGTGCGCGGTCGCGACTTCGCGCCCAAGGGCGAAGACTTCGATCGCGCCATTGCCGGATGGCGCACGCTCGCCTCCGATCCCGGCGCCGCCTACGACCGGTCGGTCTCGCTGGACGCTTCGGCGATCGCGCCGATGGTGACATGGGGCACCAATCCCGAGGCCGTCGTGCCGATCGACGGGATCGTCCCCGATCCCGAGGCCGCCCCCGACGAGGCCACGCGCCTGAACCGCCGCCGCATGCTCGACTACATGGGGCTCGTTCCCGGCCAGCGATTGGCGGGCCTCGCGATCGACGTCGTCTTCATCGGCTCCTGCGCCAACGGCCGCATCGAAGACATCCGCGCCGCGACCGCCGTCGCCCGGGGCCGCAAGGTAGCGGCCGGCGTGCGGGCGCTCGTCGTGCCGGGATCCGGCCTCGTGAAGCGACAAGCCGAAGAAGAAGGGCTCGATCGCCTCCTGATCGAAGCAGGCTTCGAATGGCGCGAGCCGGGCTGTTCCATGTGCCTGGGCATGAACCCGGACAGGCTTTCATCCGGACAGCGCTGCGCCAGTACGTCCAATCGCAATTTCGAAGGCCGCCAGGGGCCGGGCGGTCGCACGCACCTGGTTTCGCCTGCCATGGCGGCGGCCGCCGCCGTGACTGGCCGGCTCACAGACGTCCGCGAGCTGGGATAGGGTCCGGAATGCAATACGACTACATCGTTGTGGGTGCCGGATCGGCTGGTGCCGTTGTCGCCAACCGGCTTTCGGCCAATCCGGACAATAGCGTGCTGTTGCTGGAAGCCGGCCCCGCCGACTATCGCTGGACCCGCGTCCCGGTCGGCTCTGCCCGGATGATCACCAACCCCGCCGTCAATTGGCTCTACAGCTCGGAGCCCGAGGCGAACACGAAGGGCCGCCGCATTCCGGTGCCGCGCGGCCGGATGCTGGGAGGCTCTAGCGCGCTCAACGGAATGGCTTTCGTGCGCGGCCAGGCACAGGATTTCGACACCTGGGCGCAGATGGGCAATCAGGGCTGGGCCTACGAAGACGTCCTGCCCTTCTTCAAGCGCATGGAAAGCTATGAAGGCGGTGGCGATGATCGCTTTCGCGGCCGTGACGGGCCGCTGCGCGTCACCAACCCCGAACCACGCGAGCCCTTCTTTGCCGCGGTGATCAAGGCGGCGGCCGAGGTCGGGATCGCGCACAATCCCGACTATAACGGCGCGGGGCAGGACGGCATCGCCATGAGCCAGGCCACGATCGCTTCGGGCCGGCGGATGAGCACGGCGCGTTGCTATCTCGATCCGGTCCGCAAACGCCCGAACCTCCGGATCGAAACGGGCGCGGTCGCCGAGGCTCTGTTGTTCGACGGCAAGCGCTGCACCGGCGTGCGCTATTCCGTCGGCGGCGAGCGGCGCGAAGCGCAGGCCGCGCGCGAAGTCGTGGTGAGCGGCGGGACCATCAACTCACCGCAGCTCCTCGAACTGTCGGGCATCGGCCAGCCCGAGCGTCTAAAAGCGCTCAGCATAGAAGTACGCCAGGCCTTGCCGGGCGTCGGCGAGAACTTGCGCGATCACTATGCGCCGCGCACGCGATGGGCGATCGGCACCAAGGGCATCACCTACAACGATACGGCCCGCGGCTTGGGCCTCGTGCGCCAAGCTCTGCGCTACGCCCTCACTGGACGCGGTCTGCTCGGCAGCGTGGGGGCGCCGATGCGTGCCTTCGTCCGCTCGCGCGATGGGCTTGCCGCGCCCGATTTGCTGCTGGGCTGGGTACCGATGCTGACCGAGCCGGGACCGAAGGGGCCGAGGATCGCCCGCCAGTCCGGCGTCACCTGTTACGCCCACCCGATGCGGCCGGAGAGCAAGGGGCACATCCACGTGGTCTCCGCCGATCCGAACAAGCCGCCCGCGATCAACTTCAACTTCCTGTCGTCACCGGTCGATTCGACGCTCACCGTGCGCGCCGTCCGCATCGCGCAGGCCATCATGACCGCACCGGCAATGGCGCCGCTGCAAGTGAGCGAACTCGCACCCGGCGTAGACCGAACGACGGACGATGAAATCCTGGACTGGGTCAAGGCCGCGGCCGAGACGACCTACCACCCGGTCGGCACCTGCAAGATGGGATCGGATGCGATGGCCGTCGTCGACGCGCGGCTGCGCGTCCACGGCATCGAGGGGCTGCGCGTTGCCGACGCCTCGATCATGCCGACGCTGACCTCGGGCAACACCAACGCGCCGTCGATCATGATCGGCGAAAAGGCGGCGGACATGGTGTTGCGGGGATAGGTCCTACCTTCCGCGGAAAGCCCGGGCAAGTTGGTCGGTCAGCGGCTTGACGAGGAACGACGCGACCGTGCGCGGCGTCGTCTGGATGAAGGCCTCGACCGGCATGCCGGCGATGAGTTGCAGCCCATCGAGGCGCGCGAGCTCACCGTCGAGGACGCGAATCCGCACCGAGTAATAGGGTTCGCTCGCCCTGTCGTCCTGCGCGACGTCGGCGCCGATATGGATGACCTCGCCGTCGATCTCCGGCGTCGTGCGCTGGTTGAAGGCGGCAAAGCGCAGGACCGCGTGCTGGCCGACATGGATCTGGTCGATGTCGTGCGGCGCCACCTTGGCTTCGACCATCAGCGAGTCCGATTCGGGCACGATCAGCATGACCTGCTCGCCCGCCTGGATGACACCGCCCACCGTATGGACGCTGCGCTGGAAGACCCTTCCATCCTGCGGCGAGATGAGGTCGATGCGCCTGAGCTGGTCGTTGGC
>JAUXST010000563.1 GCA_030679805.1 Reyranella sp.
AATACCGCGATCTTCTATTCCATTTCCAACTGCCAGCAAGGCCTGGCGGGCATCAGTTTCGGCAACTTCCTGATCAAGCGCGTGGCCGACCAGCTCGCCCACGAGATGCCGAAGATCAAGGAGTTCGCGACGCTGTCGCCCGTCCCCGGCCTGCGCCAGCACATCGACGGCCGCCTGAAGACCGAGGGCGACGATGCGCTCACCCCGGCGGAGATCGCCTCCCTGGTGCCGGTGATCGGCGAGGCCCGCGGCGCCGCCGCGGTACGCAAGCTCCTCGACCGGCCGAGCTGGTGGGAGGTGCCGGCGATCAACAAGGCGCTCCGTCCCATCCTGTGCCGCCTGGCGGCGCACTATCTCGTGACCGCCGACAGCAAGGGCCGCGCGCTCGACCGCGTGGCGCACTTCCATCTCGGCAACGGCGCCATCATCGAACGGTTGAACTGGCTGGCCGACACCAGCACCAACGGTTTCAGGCAATCCTACGCCATGATGGTGAACTACCGCTACAAGCTGGGCGACGTCGACGCCAACCACGAGGCCTATGCCAACGGCAAGATCGTGGCCAGCCGCGAGGTCCGCGCGCTGGCGAAGGGTTAGCTGAGGGCGAAGCGATGAACTGGCGCCTGTGGACCTGGAAGGAGTACGTCGGCGTTCTCCCTGCCGTGGCCCTTGTATTGGGTTTCGCGGTCGTGACGATGGGATTTCCAAGTTGGCACAGCAGCTTCGGTTTTGGGCCGGAGTGGCGATGTTTCAACCCAATGGTCAGCGAGCCGGTGTGTACTAAAAAGCCCGGTAGCTCTCCGCCGTCTCGGTAAGATGCTTCTCACGGTCCTGCTGGACCTGACATACAAATACTTGTATATACCACTTCGTGAAGACCGTCGTTTTTCATGGCGACTCGCTTGAGCGACTGAGGCAGTTTCCGGCTTCAGTGCGTCAGGACGCGGGCTATCAGCTGGAGCGTATCCAGCGGGGTGCGGCACCGGACGATTTCAAGTCCATGTCGACGATCGGAGCCGGCGTGCAGGAAATTCGTGTACGCGATGCGGCCGGTGCGTTCCGCATCATCTATATCGCTCGCTTCGAGGAAGCGGTTTACGTCCTGCATGCCTTCCAAAAGAAGACGGCGAAGACGGCGCCGCTAGACATCGAGTTGGCACGGCAACGATATCGACGCTTGTTGGAGGACAGGAGATGAAGGTTCGCAAGTTCGCCAATGTCTGGGACGCAGTGGAGCCGATTCCCGAGGTCGCAACGCAATGGAAGGCGCGCGCCGCCTTGGTAACGGCTTTGCGCGATCGAATCGTGCGGGCGCGCTGGACGCAGGCCGAAGCGGCCCGGCGGCTCGGAGTCACCCAGCCGCGCATCTCGACGCTCATGCGCGGTAAACTCAGCCTCTTTTCGCTCGATACGCTCGTCTCGATGGCAACGGCGGCGGGCCTGCGCGTCGAAATCAAGATCCGACGCGCGGCCTGATTCGCTACTTGTTCAGATAATTGAGCGCCAGCCCCGGCCGCGGCCACTCGAAGCTCACCAGCTTGCCGGTCATCGAGAGCGTGGCGAAAGCCGTGCGCAGATCCTTGCCGCCGAAGCAGACGTTGGTGACCATCGGGTCGGGCAGCTTGTATTGCGTCACCGACGTGCCGTCGGGCGAGATGTCGGAGACGGCGCCGGTGATCAGCGTGGCGACGCAGATGTGGCCGGCCGAATCGACGGCCAGCGAATCGAACATCTGGTAGCCGCCGAGGCCCACGATCACGCGGCCCTTCTCGCCACGGTAGGGGCCGTTCGCGTCCTTGATGACGCCCGGCGCCGAGAGATCGAAGGCCCAGCAGCGCGCAGTCGGCGTCTCGACGACATAGAGGGTCTTTTCATCCGGCGAGAGGCCGCAGCCGTTGGGGCGCTCCAGCGGGAAGACCTTCTGCTCGATCTTGGAACCGTCGGCGCGGGCGTAATAGACGGCGCCGCGGTCGTTGTCGTGCTCGCGCGTCTTGCCGAGGTCGGTGAACCAGAAGCCGCCCGCATCGTCGAACACGATGTCGTTGGGGCCGTTCAGCTTGCGGCCGTCGCACGAGTCGTAGAGCGTCTCGACCTTGCCGGTCTCGGGATCGACGGTCTGGATCGAGCCGCCCTTATAGGAGGCGGGCTGGGTGCCGGGAAACAGGCGGCCGTCGGGCCGCTTGATCCAGTTGAAGCCGCCGTTGTTGCACACGTAGATCTTGCCCTTCGGGCCCACCGCGGCGCCGTTGGGACCGCCCGGCATCTTGGCCACGATGTGCTGCTTGCCGTCGGGCATGACGCGGGTCAGCGTCTCGCGCGCGATCTCCACCAGGATCACCGAGCCGTCGGGCATGGCGATCGGCCCTTCGGGGAATTGCAGGCCCGAGGCGATTTCCTTGTGCGGTGTCGTCATCGTCGTTTCCCCTATTTTCCCTTGAAGTCCGGCTTGCGCTTGGCGAGGAAGGCGGCAACCCCTTCCTTGAAATCGTCGCTGCGGCCCAGCTCGCGCTGGAAATCGCGTTCGACGTCGAGCTGTGCCGAAAGGTCGTTGCCACCGGCCTGATCGAGCGCGCCCTTGATGCGCGCCAGCGCCAGCGTCGGCCCATCGGCAAGCTTGCGCGCGATCTCGGTGGCCGTCGCCATCAAGGCCGCATCGTCGACGACGTCCCAGATCAGGCCCCACTCCTTGGCCTTGTCGGCCGGAATCTGCGGCGCCAGCATGGCCAGCGCCCGGGCGCGCTGGTCCCCCGCCAGGCGCGGCAGGAACCAGGTGCTGCCGCCGTCGGGCAGCAGGCCGATGCGGGCGAAGGCCTGCAGGAACGAGGCCGACTTGCCGGCGATGGCGATGTCGGAGGCGAGCGCGAAGCTCATGCCGACGCCCGCCGCCACGCCGTTCACCGCCGCCACGATGGGCTTGGGGATCGAGCGCATGAGACGGATCACGGGATTGAAGTATTTGTCGAGCGCGGCGCCCGAGTCGGCGGTGGCGCTCGCCGCGCGGTCGGGATCGGCCAGGTCGGCTCCGGCGCAGAAGCCGCGGCCCGCACCGGTGATCAGCACGGCGCGCACCGAGGCGTCGGCCGCCAGTTCCTCCCAGCAAGCCTTGATCTCGGCGATCATCTTGCGCGAGACGGCGTTCAGCCGGTCGGGCGCGTTGAAGGTGAGCGTGGCGAGGCCGTTGTCGCGCGCGAGCAGGATCTTGTCATAAGCCATGGCGTCAGCGTCCCGTGAAGTTGGCCGGCCGCTTGGCGAGGAAGGCCGCCACGCCTTCCTTGAAGTCGGCGCTGCGGCCCAGTTCGCGCTGGGCGTCGCGCTCGAGGTCGAGCTGCTGGTCGAGCGAGTTGGTGCCGGCGCGGTTCATGGCGTCCTTGATGGCGGCATAGGAACGCGTCGGGCCCGCAGCGAGCTTAGCGGCGATCTTGCCGGCCTCGTCCATCAGGGCGGCATCGTCGACCACCTGCCAGACCATGCCCATGCGCTCGGCCTCCTCGGCCGGTACCGAGGTGCCCAGCATGGCAAGCGCGCGGGCGCGGGCATCGCCCACGGTGTGCGGCAGGAACCAGGTGCCGCCCAGGTCAGGGATCAGAGAAATACGCACGAAGGCCTGGTCGAAGCGAGCGGAGCGCGCCGCCAAGATGATGTCGCAGGCCAGTGCCAGGTTGGCGCCGCCGCCGGCCGCGACGCCGTTCACCGCGGCGATCACGGGCTTGGGCAGGTCGCGGATGGAACGGATCATGGGATTGTAGAGACGGTCCATGACCACGGCGAGGTCGGGCCTGCCGTCGGCGTCGAGAGCGCCGGTGCCGGAGCCCGCAAGGTCGGCGCCGGCGCAGAAGCCGCGGCCGGTGCCGGTCAGCAGCACGCAGCGCACGGCATCGTCGGCGCGGGCGCGGGCGATCTGCTCGATCATCGCCGCAATCAGCGGCTGGCTCATGGCGTTCAGCCGCTGCGGCCGGTTGAGCGTCAGGGTGAGGACGCCGCTCTCGAGAGCGGCCAAAACGGGTGCTTCTTCCATAAGCCCAGACTGGCATGCGCCCAACCTCACGCCAACTGGGGCCGCGCCAACCGGTCGCGTCGCAGGGCGGCACGAGGTCCCGTATGTCCAAGGGCGATGGCCAGCATCCTGATCCTGGTCGGCACCGAATCGGGCAATGCCCAGATGGTGGCCGACGCGCTGCAGCCGGTGCTCAAGGGCGCCGGCCACTCGGTCAATGTCAGCGACGCGGCCGCCAGCGCCGCCGACTTCCTCGGCAACGACGTGCTGCTGGTGGTCTGCGCCACGCACGGTTCGGGCGATATCCCGACCAACATCCTGCCGCTGGCCGAAGCGCTGGAGCGCGACCACCCGGACCTGTCGGGCCATCGCTACGGCATCATCGCCCTCGGCGACATGACCTACCAGGACACCTTCTGCGGCGCCGGCAAGAAGCTCGACAGCATCTTTGCTTCGTGCGGCGCCAAACGCATCGGCGAACGTCTGGAGGTCGACGCTTCGGAGCAGCCCCTGCCCGACGAAGAGGCGCTCGCCTGGATCGAGGGCTGGAAGGTGCTGGTCTAGGCGCGCGGATCGCCGGGAAGGTAACGACCTGTGACGATTCGATAAGCGTCCGATGTCTTCTCGCCTGGGGCACCGTCGACCTTCACCCAGACTCCCGCGTGCGTATTCAGCCACTCCTGTAGCTTGATGGCCGCGTCTACATCCTCTGGGGCCTTCGGCCGCTTCATCGAGTAGCTGACGACGATGGGCCCATCCTTCAGCTTCGGCGCGGGCTGGTCTTCGAACTCGATGATCTTGCGCTCAGCCATACGCCGCAAAAGCACCGCAGCGCCGCATTGCTGCGACTTCGCCGTTTCCGACCAAGTTCCGTCAGCGACATACTTTCCGCTCGTGTACTGGTTCGAGAAGCTCCAGAGGTACGGCGACTTCACATGCGGATGATAAAGCCGGTAGCCCCAGCCATTGTAGCGCTCCAGCTCGTACAACAGCCGCGGCAGGCTCTTGTCCGGAAGCCCGCTCAAGCTATGCATCGTGAGAGCGTCGGCGGCGCTCTCCTCCCAGGTGAAGGGAGGCGTACCGGATTTCGGCCGCCCCGCCGGCACCTGAACCGTGTAGTCGGTCAACGGATCGCCGTTGTGGAGATGGCGGGCAAAGTTCTGGCTCGATTCCATATTGTGGATGACCGCGACAAGGAACCAAGGGCAACTGAGTGACTTCTCGACCTTGTCGTATCGCTGCCGGTTGGAGACCAGCCGGTCGACCAGACCGTCAACATCCCCGACTCTTCCAGGCACGACGACACAGCCGGTGAACAGGGTCTCGTATTCGTTCTTCAAGGCAGGGGTAAAGGAAACGGTTGGCATCTGCGGATCTCCCCAGTCTCCATGAGACTACCCAAGATTGCATTACCCGGACAGAGACCTCCCTCTTTTACGACATTCCGCTGATTGTCAATCCGGCAGCGTGAAGATCTCGACCGGCTTCGGCACGCCACGCAGGCGGTGGGTGCCCAGCGATTTCATCGGTTGCATGCAGACCTCGTTGAAGTCGGCGGAGGCGCAGACCTGCACACCGAGCGCCTTGGTCAGGCCCTCGAGCCGCGACGCGCGATTGACGGCCGAGCCGATGACGGTGAAGTCGAGCCGGTCCTCGGTGCCGACGTTGCCGAACGTCACCGCGCCGACATGCAGCCCGATGCCGAAGCGCAGCGGCTCCGCGCCGCCAGCGGCGCGCGCCTCGTTGGCCGCCTCGATGTCGCCGATCACCTGGCGCGCGGCATTGAGCGCGTTGGCCGTGACCATGGGCAGGAACAACGCGTCCTCAGCCGGGAAATAGGCCATCACGCCGTCGCCGATGAATTTCAGGATCTCGCCACCGTGCGCCGCCAGCGCGTTGCCGACGAGCTGGAAGTAGTTGTTCAGCAATTCCAGGACCTCGTTGGGCTGCAGCCGCTCGTTCAGCCCGGTGAAGTCGCGCAGGTCGGAGAACCAAAGCACGGCGCGGATCTCCTCGCCGTCGCCGCGCCGGATGGCGCCGTTCAGGATGCGCTGGCCGACCTGGCGGCCGAGATAGGTATTGGCCACGGTCTGGGCCACGCTCTCCTCGATGTGCATCTCCGTCACCGCGCCCATCATGTCCACGAGCCGCGTCAGGTCGTCGATGTCGGCGTCGCTGAAGCCTGCCTTGCGGTCGGTCGCGAAGGCCACGACCGGCATCGGCCCGTCGCGACGGATGCGCATCGGCAGCGAGAAGTAGTCGGTGCCGCCGCCTTGCCTGACCTCGTGCAGCACCAGGTGATGCTTGTCGGTCAGCGCGTCGAGCCGGTAGCGCACCGGATGGCCCTGCTCACGCACCTCCTGCAACGGGCTGCCGATATAGGCAGAGGTGAACTGGACGCCGTAGGCGCGGGCGACCGACTCCACGGGCTCGCCGCGCCGCCACAGATAGCCCATCGCCTGGAGCTGGGGATGGACGAGCTGCAGGCCGACATACATGCGCCAGAGCGGAATGCCCACCGCCAGCACGCGGTTCATCAGCTGCTCGATGAAGGCCGCCGGCGTCTTGATGAGCCGGCCCTCGTGCTGCAACCATTTGTCGACCGGCGCCAAACGGTCGGCGGCAGGAGCCTCGGTGTTCAGGAGCCGACCACGGCGGCGACTTCCTCGCCGGAAGTACGGAACACGCGGCTGGCCGAAACGTCGGCGATCTTGTCGATGTTTTCTGCGACATCCTCGAGCGTGGGCGCGCGGCCGGTAATGCGAACGCCCTCGGCCTCGCGGTACTCGATGCGCGCGAAGGAGCCGGCGCCGGCACTCCAGATGTCGCCGGTGCGCTGGCACTGCTCGCTGCAGAGATAGGCCACCATCGGCGAGACGAACTCGGGCCTGAGCCTGTCCAGCGCCTCGGGCGTCATCAGGCTCTCGGTCATGCGTGTGGCCGCCACCGGGGCGAGCGCATTGATGAAGATGTTGTATTTCTGGCCCTCGAGGCGAAGCGCATTCATGAAGCCCACGACGGCGAGCTTGGCGCCGCCGTAGTTCGCCTGGCCGAAGTTGCCGTAGATGCCCGAATTCGACGAGGTGACGACGACGCGGCCATAGGCCTTGGCACGCAGGATTGGCCAGGCGGCGTGCGTCACGTAGGCGGTGCCGAGGAAATGCACCTTCACGACGAAGTCGAAATCCTCGGTCGTCATGTTGTGGAAGGTCTTGTCGCGCAGCACGCCCGCATTGTTGACCACGATGTCGACCGTGCCGAAGGAATCGACCGCGGTCTTGACGATGCTGGCGGCGCTCTTCGGGTCGGCCACAGAATCGTAGTTGGACACGGCCTGGCCACCGGCCGCCACGATCTCGGCCACCACCTTGTCGGCCGCGGCATGATCGCCTCCCCCAGTATTGACAGGCCGGCCATCGACCGCGCCGCCGGGATCGTTCACCACGACCTTGGCGCCGCGGCTCGCCAGCAGCAGCGCATGCGCGCGGCCGAGCCCGTTGCCGGCGCCGGTGACGATGGCGACGCGATTGTCGAAGCGGATGGTCATTCTGTTGTCTCCCCCTTATGCCGGAGACACCATGTTGGATGTTCCGCGCCGGTTTCAAGTGCGCTGTAGAATCACCACCGATGCCACGGCCTCTTCCATGCCGATGAGGCCGCCGCCGTTCTCGGCGAGGGCAACTTCCGCACCCTTGACCTGACGCGGGCCGGCCTCGCCGCGCAGTTGCGTGGCGAGTTCGGCCAGCATCGACAGGCCTGTGGCGCCCACGGGATGGCCCTTGGAGACGAGGCCGCCCGATGTGTTCACCGGCAG
>JAUXST010000568.1 GCA_030679805.1 Reyranella sp.
CAGTTGACGTTGGTGCGTTCTCCAGATCGTTGCGGGCCCTGCGGCTGCCAACAACGGCCACATCGGCCGCCTCCTTCTCCTCATCTGCGGTCCGCTTAGTACCAGGGGGAACAACTCGGTTCGGGCCGCGACGGTGACGAAACGGTCGATAGCTTCCGAGCTTGGTCCGGGATCTGTAGTTGCCGTCGTCAAAGCCGAGCGGCTTGTCTCCTTCTCCCGCCAACTCCGCCACCGCCTCGGGCGCGACGATCGGCGCGGGAGCCGCCTTCGTGGCAGCGGCCGCCACGGCACCACCGATCAGGCCCTGACGTCGAGATGCCACGGCCTCGGCTGCTGCCCTCACCGGATCATCCTCGGTGTGGACGTAGCGCATGAACATCGTGACCGTCCTGTGCGCCGTGAGCACCATGCCGACCTTCACGGGGATTCCGGAGTTTGCGATATCGGTTGCCGAGCGATGCCGGATGCCATGCGTGCCGATGTGCGGCAGCCCGGCGCGCCCGAGGATGCGCCGCCAGCCCTTGTAGTAGGTGTGCTTCGACATCGGCCGGTTGGGATCGAAGATCGATGGGCAGACGTAGGGTGAGTGTTCCAAACGCGGCGCCGCCTCGAGCAGGCGGACCGCCTCGGCGCTCATCGGCTTCGACATGCCGCCGGTCTTGCTGTCGGGCCATGAGACACGGCGGTTATCGAGATCGACCCAGGCCCATTCGAGCTTGAGGATCTCCGACATCCGAGCCGCAAACTCGAACTGCAGCCGGACGGCGAGGAGGATGAAAGGGTGTTCTAGGCCCTCGGCCTCCGCCTGGCTCAAATAGGCGTACAACCGCTTCAACTCCGCATCGGTGATCAGCCGGGTCTTTCCTCGTTCCGGGAACTTTGGAACATGACGGCAGGGGTTCGATCCGTCCGGGCGCATGCCCCAGACCTCCGCCATGTTGAACATCTTGCGGACCGCCGAGAGTACCCGGTTGGCGTTCGTCGGGAACTTCGACATCTTCTTCATGAGGCTTGAGATTTCCGCGCGTGTGACGTCGGAGACCTTGGTTTGGCCGAGCTGGGGGATGATGTAGAGCTTGCCGTAGCCACGGTTGGACGAGTACGTCAATGAGCGGCGTGACAGAGCGGAATAGTGCTAGGTGCAAACTAGGTGCGAACCGCGAAGGTTGCTCCCGCCGGCGATAGGCGGGCGTGGCGGAACTGGTAGATGTGCTGGATTCAAAATCCTGTTCTGGTGACAGAGTGCCGGTTCGATTCCGACCGCCCGCACCATCACCCAACGAAATGCGCTTCCGTGGATAGTTCATCACTCTGGCATGGGTAGTTGCCCCTAACTTTTATCCAGCGTCGACTAGAGTCTGGGTAAGCGTGTTCTCCGCAGTAGCCGAAAGGCAGCACTGCGAACTTTGGCCCGCCGGCCAGATCAGTGCCATTTTTGATCGTCTGCGGCTGCAGTTTCCGCAACTCGATGCCAGCGACTGACCAGTGCAACTCACATCAAGCCTGGCTCACCGAGGTCCGTTCCGTCGACGAGACGGCTGTAGCGATAGGGGTACGGATCGACGATCGGTGCGTCATTGGCGACGATGTCGGCAGCCAGCCGCCC
>JAUXST010000584.1 GCA_030679805.1 Reyranella sp.
CCCAACAACAACCCCGTCTCAACCACACGCCGAATAACGACGTGGGAACAGACACTTGAAGACGCCTGGGAAACAGGCGCATCGGGGTTTGTGCAAAAGAACAATCCGGGACTCGTATAAAAGCCAATGGAAACAGGCTTATCCCGGAATCCCGGACAGGGTCGTGGACAACACGCGTTACATTCGGGTGTCCACAATGATTGGGCGAAAAGCCCACCGTTATTGGCTTTCCGGCGTGCGGAGAGCTGGAATCGCAGAGGTGGACTTGGAGGGGGACTTCGGTGCGGAGTTACGCCGCGCGCGCCGGGACGACGGACCATGGCATCCCCCTCGCGGCGATGCCGTACTCGATCGGAAATCAGCTCAGAGATTGCTCCCGACGGCCTGGCCCTTGCGGACCAGGCGGCGACCTTCCGCCTGGGAAACTTCCTGGAGGTCGGCATTGCCGGGCGGCTTGGGCTGGATCAGCAGGAAGCGGCTCTGTCCGGCATTGACGGTGATGATCAGTTCGGTACTGCCCTGGGTCCCGTATGCCCTCAAGTCATAGAGCGACGGCGTAAGGTCGAGGCGCATCCAGGTGAGGCCGGAGAGGCTGCCGACTGGCTGCTGGCCCATGACGAGGCTGAGTGGCGCGGTGTCCTGGCCGGGATCGTCGCGGATGATGTAGACGGCGGCCATGCCGTCGTTCGGCTCGTAAAAGGTCTTGCCGTAGGCCCTCATCCATTCCGTTTTTCCCCCTTGGCCAGAGGCGCAGGCGGTGACCGACAGGGCCAAGGCGAGGGCAACCAACAACTTCTTCATGCAACGACCTCCGGGGGCAGGGTCCGATGGCTGCGCCTGCGGGTCAAGCGGACTGGTGTCGCGCGCGGATATTGATCCTAGAGGCCGAGATCGCCGAGGCCGGGATGATCGGCGGGCCGCGGCCCCGGCGCCGGCCAGTGGAACTTCCGCTCGGTCTCGGCGATCGGCAGGTCGTTGATCGAGGCGAGGCGGCGGCGCATCAGCCCGCGCTCGTCGAATTCCCAGTTCTCGTTGCCATAGGAGCGGAACCAGTGGCCCGAATCGTCGCGCCATTCGTAGGCGAAGCGCACGGCGATGCGATTGCTGCTGTGGCTCCAGAGTTCCTTGATCAGCCGGTAGTCGAGTTCGCGGGCCCATTTTCGGGTGAGGAAGGCCTCTATGGCGGCGCGACCCTCGAAGAACTCAGAGCGGTTACGCCATATGCTATCGGCGGTGTAGGCAAGCGCGATGCGGGCCGGGTCGCGGCCGTTCCAGGCGTCCTCGGCGGCGCGGACCTTGGTTCGGGCGGTCTCGTCGGTGAAGGGCGGCAGTGGCGGGCGAGGCGCGTCGGTCATGGCACCACTTTCGGAGGATCGTGGCGTCCCCGTCAATCGACCCCGTCAAATTGGTGCCGTCAATCGGCGCCGGCGGGCACCGGCATCGTCTGCATCCGCGCCAGCGGCGAGGCAAGGATTGCCAGGGCGGACAGGGCGAAAGCGACTGCGATCAGCAACAGCGCGCCCTGCAGGCCGGCTTGTGCCGCCACGAGACCACCGGCCAGCGCGCCGATCGGGCGGACGCCGTAGATCGCCGTCTGCACGGTGGCGTTGACCCGGCCCATCAGGGGCAGCGGCGTCACGAGCTGGCGTACCGTCCGTCTGGCAGATCAGCCATAGCATCGGCCCGAAGCCCACGAGGAAGAAGCCGGCGGCGGCGAGGCCGAAGCCATGACCTGAAGGAGCGGCGAGGAACAGGCCGGCGGCCAGCACCGACACGGCGGGCCCGAAGATCAGCGTCGCGAGCGGTGGCAGGTGCCGTGAGGTGATCGGTGCCATCAGCGCGCCCAGGATCAGGCCGGCACCCAAGGCGGACTGGGCGAGGCCCATGCGCGCCGGATCGAGGCCGAGCGGTCCCAGTGCCAGCGGTGCCCAGATTGCGAGCAGGGCGAAGAAGGCGAAGTTCCAGAAGATCGCGCACAGGCTGATGCCGCGCAGCAGGTCGTTGTTGATCACGAACCGTGCGCCGGTGCGGATGGCAGCCAGGAACGAGGGCCGGCTCGTGCCCATCGAAGGCGCCGGCACGCGGGGGAGCGCGAGGACGCAGGCGAGCGCCAGCGCAGCGCCCAGGGCCGCCAGCGCATAGCCCCAGGTCGGCGATAGATGCTGGGCGAGGAGGCCCGCCACGAAAGGTGCTGCAAGACTGACGATGGCGCGCGCCAGTTCCAGCCGTGCATTGGCGCGCGGCAGATCGACCGCGGGCACGAGGCTGGGCAGCAGCGACACCGAGGTCAGCACATAGACGACCGTTCCCGCCGCACCCACGAAGGCCGCAACGCCGAGCAGGCTCGTGATCCCCGTGGCGGCGGCGGCGACGGCTGCGACCGAGGCCAGCAGGCCGAGACCGAGGGCCGCGATCAGCAACTGGCGACGCGGCCGGCGATCGACCCAGGCGCCGGCAGGCAGGGAGACCAGCAGCCAGGCAGCACTTTGGGCGGCGACCAAAAGACCGAGCATATCGGGGCCGGCCCCCAGGACCAGCGTCGCGGTGAGCGGCAGGGTGGCGAGCGCCAGCTGGTCGGCGGCATGGGTCCCGGCGGCAGCGCCGAGCAGGGCGGTAAAGGGTTTCATGGTTGCTGTTCTATGACCGGCCGCCTGATGCCTCTATCCGGCACCGGCTGTGAATTCGGATGGAACCGGCTAGAGTGCGCGAGCGGCACGTCTTGGGAGGAAGAAATGGCTCAAAGAGTTGCAGTGGTGACAGGCGGAACGCGCGGCATCGGCGGTGCCATCTCGCGCATGTTGAAGGACAAGAGTTACAAGGTTGCCGCCACCTATGCCGGCAACGACGCGGCGGCCGAAAAATTCAAGGGCGAGACTGGCATCGCGGTCTACAAGTTCGACGTCGGCGATTTCGCCGCCTGCCAGACGGCCGTTGCGCAGATCGAGAAGGATCTCGGTCCGGTCGAGATTCTGGTGAACAACGCCGGCATCACCCGCGACTCCACCATGCGCCGCCTGACGCGCGACATGTGGGAAGCCGTGATCGATACCAACCTCGGCTCCTGCTTCAACATGAGCAAGGCGGTGTGGGAAGGCATGAATACGCGCGGCTTCGGCCGCATCGTCAACATCGGCTCGATCAACGGCCAAGGCGGCCAATATGGCCAGGTGAACTACGCCGCCGCCAAATCGGGCATCCACGGCTTCACCAAGGCGCTGGCCCAGGAAGGCGCGCCCAAGGGCATCACCGTGAACGCGATCGCGCCGGGCTACACCGACACCGACATGGTCTCGGCCGTGCCGGCCAACGTGCTGGAAAAGATCGTGGCCAAGATTCCGGTTGGACGGCTGGGCAAGGCCGAGGAGATCGGCCGCGGCGTGATGTTCCTGATCGCCGACGATGCGGGCTTCATCACCGGCTCGACGCTGTCGATCAACGGCGGCCAGCATATGTACTGACAATCGGGCGGGAGACGCCATGATGGGGCCGGCGCCGAGCGTCGGCCCTTTTTGTTTTTGCGGGAGCGACCGATGGCCAAGTTGACCGAGTACAAGGACATGAACCCGCGGGCCAGGGCGGTCGTCGAGGGCATCGCCCAGTCGCGCGGAACCGATCCGGCCAGCATCAACAACGTGTGGAAGGCGCTGGCCCGCCATCCCGACGTCATGGAGCGCTTCGCCGCCGAGATGAAGGCGGTCATGGCGCCGGGCAA
>JAUXST010000598.1 GCA_030679805.1 Reyranella sp.
CGCAAGACGGGGGAGGACAAGAAACGATTCTGATTCAGTCGGAGAGACTCTAGGCGTCCTGCCGCGGCACCGTCATGGCAGTGAGGGTCGAGACGTCGGCGCTCTTGTCGAGTGTCCAGACGGCGTCGATCAGCGGCTGGATGTCGTGGCCGGGCCGCCAGCGGCCGGCCTCGGCACGCAGCTTGTCCTCGATCTCGGTGTCCTTCATCGGGTTCGACGAGCTGCCGCGCGCGGCCTGGGTGGCGACGCTGTGCTGGCGGCCGTCGGCCGTCCAGAAATCCATCTCCACGGCGATGGTGGAGATGGCGGGATCGCTCGCGACCTCGATCCTGCGGCGCATTGCGATGACGGCCGGGTCGTTGACGCAGTCGTCGGTGAACTGGTCGAGACCGGCCTTGCCGGCGACCAGCGCCGCGGCGACGGCGTGCTGCAGGCTCACCTGCGCCTCGCGGCCCGACGTGACCTCGGGACGGTCGGCGCGCTGCAGCAGCAACGGGTTGCCGCGGATGGCCACGCGGGTCACTGCTTCGGCGGCATGGTCGCGCCGCCAGTCGAGCGCGCAGTCGAGCAGCGGATGGATCACGAAGCCGCACGGATAGGGTTTGATCGAATTGTCGTTCAGCTCCCAGGTCTTGCCGAGGCCGTCGGTCAGGGCCGGCCAGTTCGGCGGCTCGCCCATGGCGGCGAGGAAGCCTTGGGCGCCGGCGATCGGTTCGGCCGGTCCCTCGAATCCTTTTTCGGCGAGCAGCGCCGACCACAGGCCGTTGCGCGCGGCATTGCCGACGCCGACGCTTTTCGCTGGCCAGCCCAGGCACTCGCAGAGGCCGGCCGACTGGGTGGAGGCATTGCCCAGCGCCCAGACGATCTGTCTGGCGTCGAGGCCAAGCAGCTTCGCCGCGCCCGCAGCCGCGCCAAAGACGCCGCAGGTCGAGGTGATGTGCCAGCCCTTCGGATAGTGGCCGGGCGACACGGCGCCGCCCACGCGGCATTCGATCTCGAAGCCGAGGACGAAGGCCAGCAGCAGCTCCGGTCCGCTCACGCGCCGCATCTCGGCCAGCGAGAACAGCGCCGGCGCCACGGGAGAGGTCGGATGGACGACGGTGGGGAGGTGCGTGTCGCAATAGTCGAAGACGTTGGCGCCCGCCGCGTTGAGGAAGGCGGCACTCAAGCCATCGATGCGCTCGCTCCGGCCGATGACGGTCGCCTGCTTGCCGCCCGAGAATTCAGCGAGGGATTTTAGCGCCATCTCGATCGGCCCGGTGCGGCAGCCGGCGATGGCCACGGCAAAGAAATTCAGCAGCGCGCGTTTGGCTTCGTGGCGCACCTTCTCAGGGACGTCCTCCCATCGGGTATCGGCGACGAAGCGGGCGAGGTTCTGGGTAACACCGGGTCTGGGCAGCATGAATTCCTCCTGACGTCCTTTGCAGCCGGCGTCGATGCGCGGCCTTGCGTCTTTCTATGAGCGTCGTTCTATGTGCGCCGGCGCAGATACACGAACCAGTAGATGGCACCGACCATGAGGCTGCCGCCGACGAGATTGCCGATGGTCGCCACGACGATGTTGTGGAGCGCACTGGCGGCGGTCAGTCCCGAATAGGCGGCAACATCCTGCCCGATGGCGGCCCAGAACGCCGGCCCCGCCCAGGCCTTGATCGCGAGCGCATAGGGCAGGAGATACATGTTGGCGATCGAGTGCTCGAACCCGGCAGCGACAAAGGCCGCCACAGGCGGAACGATGACCAGGACCTTGTCGGAGAGGCTGCGCGCCCCGAACGACATCCACACCGCGAGGCAGACCAGCACGTTGCAGAGCGCGGCCAGGAAGAACAATTGCACTGTCGGCAAAGCGGCCTTGGCCGAGGCGATGCCGAGCGCCGTCTTGCCGACGGCACCTCCGGAAAATCCGTGCTGCCCGGCCAGAAATACCAGGGCGGCCGTGCCGACAGCGCCGCAGATATTGCCGAGATAGACCATCGACCATGCGCGCAGCAGCGCGCCGGGCGTGATCCGGCGGCTGGCGCAGGCGATGATCATCAGCGAATCGCCGGTGAACAGCTCGGCGCCGCCGACGATCACCAGGATGAGGCCGAGCGAAAACGCCATGCCGCCCAGGAGACGCGCGATGCCCCACGGCAGCTCGCCGGCGCCGGTCAGGACAACTGTCATGAATACCGCGCCGAGGGCGATGAAGGCACCCGCAAGGAGTCCCAATATGAAAAGGGCAATCTCGTCCCGCCCGGCTTTCGCGGCACCCGCGGCCTCGCAGGCCAGCGCCATTTCGGGCGGCAACAGAGCTTCGATACGGCGGGCATCGGGAGCATTCTCGGGTGTTTCGATCATCAAATGTCCCAACGGGCCTTGGATGGATCGAAATGCTAGCAGTCCGTGGGAATCCCGTGAAGCAATCGGCGAGGGGCGACGATGGAAAAGTCTGCACTTAAGATGGCCGGCATGAGAGTCCCGTTTGAGGAGCGTATCGCGTGACGAACAAGGACAGCCAACCTCACGAGCGCGGCCTCGCGGTGGTGCGCACCGTTGCGGAACTGCGAAAGGCGGTCGCTTCGTTCCGGGCTGCCGGCCGCACCATCGGCCTGGTCCCCACCATGGGCGCATTGCACGAGGGTCATGTCAGCCTGGTGCAGGGTGCGCTCGATCGTGGCGATGTGCCGGCGGCATCGATCTTCGTCAATCCGACGCAGTTTGGACCCAACGAGGATTTCGCCGCCTATCCGCGCGACGAAGCCGGCGACTTCGCCAAGTTGGAGGCGGCGGGCTGCCGGATCGCCTTCGCGCCGGACAAGGATGAGATGTATCCCGTCCCGATGCTCACCACGGTCAAGGTGACGGGCGTCACCGATGGTCTGTGCGGTCCCTTCAGGCCCGGCCATTTCGACGGCGTGGCCACTGTGGTCACCAAGCTCCTGATGATGGCGATGCCCAATCGCGGCTATTTCGGCGAAAAGGATTTTCAGCAGCTCCAGGTCATCAAGACCATGGTGCGTGACTTGGCGATGCCGATGGAAATCGTCGGCATGCCGACGGTGCGCGAGCCCGACGGCCTCGCCATGTCGTCGCGCAACCGCTACCTCAGTCCGGCCGAACGGACGACGGCGCTGCAGCTCTATCGCGAGATGAACACGGTGGCGAAAACTGTTCGCGATGGTCGTTCATCGTGTTCGGAAGCGACGGCGGTGGCGTCGAAGGCCTTGCTGGCCGCGGGCTTCGACAAGGTCGAGTACCTGACCGTGGTCGATGCCGAGAGCCTCCAGCCGCTCGACAGAGTCACCGGCCCGGCCCGGGTCATCGTGGCGGCCCGCCTGGGACACACTCGCCTGATCGACAACATCGCCGTCGGCTGACATTCCGGACACTCATCCCGCCAGGCAGCCGGCCTCGGTGGCACGGTTCGTCAGGGGGAGATCGGCTTGCCGGATCAAGGGCTTGATGCCGATTTCCGGCACAGGCAGCGGGACACGGCGTGGCACAACGAGGTGTGCCGAAAAACGGCCCGCGTCAGGCCGCCT
>JAUXST010000604.1 GCA_030679805.1 Reyranella sp.
TGGCGGCCGAGATGCTGATCGGCGGCGTCGGCATCGGCTTCTTCATCTGGGACGCGTGGAACAGCTCGCGCATCTCCGACATCATCGTGGCCCTGGCCTACATCGGCATCGTCGGCTTCCTGCTCGACAAGCTGATCGCCACGGTCGGGCATTTCGTCTCGCACGGCGTCTCGGCGCAATAGGAGCACCGGCCATGAACCAGCCCTATCTCAAGTTCGAGCAGATCGGCATGAGCTTCCGTCGCGGCCAGATGGAGACGGAAGTGCTGCGCGACGTGAATCTCCACATCGATCAGGGCGAGTTCGTCTCGATGATCGGCCATTCCGGTTGCGGCAAGTCGACCCTGCTCAATATCCTGGGCGGTCTGCTGCAGTCGACGACCGGCGAGGTCTTCCTCGAAGGCAAGGTCGTGGACGAGCCCGGCCCCGACCGGGCCATCGTCTTCCAGAACCACTCGCTGCTGCCGTGGCTCACCGTCTACGGCAACATCGCCATCGCCGTCGACAAGGTGTTCGGCTCGCGCAAGAGCAAGGCCGAGCGCCACGACTGGGTCATGCACAATCTCGAGCTGGTGCAGATGGCCCAGGCCAAGGACAAGCGCCCGCACGAGGTCTCCGGCGGCATGAAGCAGCGGGTCGGCATTGCCCGGGCGCTCGCCATGCAGCCCAAGGTGCTGCTGATGGACGAGCCGTTCGGCGCCCTCGACGCGTTGACGCGTGCCCATCTGCAGGACAGCGTGATGGAGATCCATGCCCGTCTCGGCAACACGGTGCTGATGATCACCCATGACGTCGACGAAGCGGTGTTGCTGTCGGATCGCGTGGTCATGATGACCAATGGCCCGGCGGCCACCATCGGCGAGATCCTGGCGATCGAATTGCCACGGCCGCGCCGCCGGCTCGAACTCGCGACCGATCCAGAATATGCGCGCTGCCGGGCGGCCGTACTGGAGTTCCTCTATGCACGTCACCGGGTTCCAGCGCGGGCGGCGGCCTGAGCGGCGACATGAGCGACTTCGACGACCAGCAGAAGCAATGGCTGCAGGGCTTCGTCAGCGGTATCGAAGCGCGCAAGGCTGCCGACAAATTGGCAGGTCGCACCGCCGGTGCACCAGCGCCGACGCCAATCGGTCCCGACGCCCTGCAGTACGCTGCCCAGGACCGCGCGATCGCGGCGGGGGGCAAGCTGGTCGCCGAGGAAACCGCGAAGCGCGCGCGCCATCCGCTCGATCGTTGGGACGAGGTCGTGGCGCGTGCCGAGGTGGGCCAGTTCCCGAAGGGAGCAGACGTCCTGCTCACCAAGTATCATGGCCTCTTCTATGTCGCGCCGGCACAGAACTCCTACATGTGCCGGCTGCGCATTCCCAACGGCATCCTGAACGCCTGGCAGATGCGTGGTCTCGCCGACGCGGCCGACTCCTTCGGTGGCGGCTACGCCGATGTGACGACCCGCGCCAATCTGCAGATCCGCGAGATTGCGGCGCAGCATGGCGTCGATCTTCTGTTGGCGGTCCAGGATCTCGGCCTGACGGCGCGCGGCTCCGGCGCCGACAATATCCGCAACATCACTGGCAGCCCGACCGCCGGCATCGATCCGCAGGAACTTTTAGACACGCGGTCCCTGTGCCGCGCCATGCATCACTACATCCTCAATCACCGTGAGATGTACGGACTGCCGCGCAAATTCAATATCGCCTTCGATGGTGGTGGCCGCGTGCCGGTCCTGGAAGACACCAACGACGTCGGCTTCGTGGCCGCCGACGTAACGGGCGGTGCGGGCTTTGAACCCGGCATCTATTTCCATCTTCAGCTGGGCGGCATCACGGGCCATCTCGATTTTGCCTTCGGGACGGGAATTCTCCTGAAGCCCGAGGAATGCGTGACGGTGGCGGGCGCCGTCGTCCGGGCCTTTGCCGTTCATGGCGATCGCACCAATCGACTGAAGGCGCGCCTCAAGTATGTGATCGACCGGATGGGCCGCGACGCGTTTCTCAAGGAAGTTGAGAAGGAGTACGGCTCGGCGCTTCGCCGTGCAGCCGGCGCCGATGTCAGGCCGCGTGTGCTGGCCGACAAAGGTGGTCATATCGGCGTGCATGGCCAGAAGCAGCCGGGTCTCAACTATCTCGGCCTCGTCTTGCCCGTCGGCCGGCTCACCTCCGAGCAGATGCGTGGCCTTGCCGAGATTTCCGAGCGCTTCGGCAGCGGCACACTCCGGCTCACCGTGTGGCAGAACCTGCTCATCTCCGACGTCGCCGACCGCGACGTCGGCATCTGCATCGCCGCCATCAACGCGCTTGGCCTCGGGATCGAGGCCAGCGCTATCCGCCGCGGCCTCGTTGCCTGCACCGGCAACGCCGGCTGCAAGTTCGCCGCCTCCAACACCAAGGGCCATGCGCTGAAGCTCGCCGACTATCTCGAGGCCCGCGTGGCCGTCGATACGCCGGTGAACATCCACCTGACGGGCTGCCATCATTCCTGCGCCCAGCACTATGTCGGCGACATCGGGTTGCTGGCGGCCAAGGTCGATCGCGGCGAAGACAGCGTCGAGGGCTATCACGTCTATATCGGCGGTGGCGCCGCATCGACCGCCGAGCAGGCGATGGCGCGCGACTATGCGCAGTCGGTCGCCTTCGACGACCTGCCGGCGCTGCTCGAACGCCTGCTCGCGGCCTACCTCGTGCACCGGCAGGCTCCGACCGAATCGTTCTTCGAATTCTGCCGCCGGCACGAGATCGCCCGGTTGCACGAACTCGCCGACGCGGCGCCGGTGCGGGCGCTCGCAGCATGAACGCGATCGCACCCCTGCCATCGTTGATTCCCGAGAACGCGCCGTTCTCGAGCGAGCAACGCGCGTGGCTAAATGGCTTTTTTTCGGCCTATCTCGGCGTCACCGGTGGGGCCGCGGACACGGAGAGCGTCGAACCATCCGAACCCGAAGACTTCCCCTGGCATGACGCATCGCTCGCCATGCCGGAACGAATGGAGTTCGCCAAGGAAGCGAAGCCCGAACGCAAGCTGATGGCGGCGATGGCGCAGCTCGATTGCGGCCAGTGCGGCTATCTCTGCCAGACTTACGCCGAGGCCGTGTGGTCGGGTGCCGAGGCCGACATGGGCCGCTGTGTGCCGGGTGGCAAGGAGACACAGCGCAAGCTGAAGGAACTGATCGCGGTCCTGGAGGGAGAGCGCGGTGCGCCGGCTTCGGCCCCGGTCGCCAAGCCCGCGGGCATCCATGGCTTCTCGCGCGACCGGCCGGCACTCGCCACGCTGGTCGACGCCCATCCGCTCAACCGGCCCGGCTCCGAGAAAGACGTGCGCCACGTCGTCCTCGATCTCTCGACCACCGACGTCACCTACGAGGCCGGCGACAGTCTGGGCGTCTTCGCCCGCAAGAACCCCCAGCTCGTCCAGGCCGTGCTCGACCGCGTCGGCGCCACCGGCGAGGAGATCGTGGCCTACGACGGCGAGGCGCTGCCGCTGCGCCAGGTCCTGTTGAGCAAGGTCGACATCGCCCGCCCCAGCGACGAGTGCATGCTGTTCCTCGCGACCCGCGCCTTCGACGGCGAGGAGGCGCTGAAGCTGCAGGCGCTGGCCGAGGGCAGGGGCCCGCCCGAGCTGGCCGACGCCGACCTGCTCGATCTCCTGCATGCCTTCCCCTCGGTGATGCCGTCGCTCCCAGGCTTGCTGAAGTCGCTCGATCGCCTGCAGCCCCGGCTCTATTCGATCGCCTCTTCGTCGAAGGCCCATCCGCGCGAGGTCCATCTCACCGTGTCGGCGGTGCGTTGGGACAGCAACGATCGCACGCGGACCGGCATCGGCTCCTGCTACCTCGCCGACTTCGCCAAGCCGGGCGACGTCATTCCGGTGTTCGTTCAGAAGAGCCACGGCTTCGGCCCGCCTGCCGACGACAACGCGCCGGTCATCATGGTCGGCCCCGGCACCGGCGTGGCGCCGTTTCGCGCTTTCCTCGAAGAGCGCGAGGCGCGTGGGGCGGCATCAGGAAAGAAGGGGGGCAGAAATTGGCTGTTCTTCGGCGACCAGAAGCGCATCACCGATTTCCTCTACGAGGACCAGATCGTCGACTGGCAGCGCCGCGGCATCCTCAGCCGGCTCGACCTCGCCTTCTCGCGTGATCAGGTCGAGAAGTTCTACGTCCAAGATTGCATGCGCGAGAACGCGGCCGAGCTGTGGGCGTGGCTGGAAGAGGGTGCCCATTTTTATGTCTGTGGCGATGCCAAGCGCATGGCCAAGGATGTCGAGGACACGCTGCTGCGGATAGCTGCCGAGCACGGCGGCAAGAGTGCCGGTGAAGCCAAGGCCTGGCTCGACGGGCTCGCCAAGGCCGGCCGCTATCAGCGCGACGTCTACTGAGATGGTTCACACCACTTGCCCTTATTGCGGTGTCGGTTGCGGGATCGTGGCGACCCCCGACGGTCGCGGCGGGGCTGGGATCGCGGGCGATACGGATCATCCGGCCAATCGCGGGCGGCTCTGCTCCAAGGGCGCGGCGCTGGGCGAGACTCTGTCGCTGGAAGACCGGCTGCTTCATCCCGAGATCGATGGCCGGCGTGTCCCGTGGGAGACGGTGCTCGACGCGGTAGCTGGCGGCTTTCGCGATGTCATCGCCGAGCATGGGCCCGATGCGGTGGCCTTCTATGTCTCGGGCCAGCTCCTCACCGAGGACTATTACGCCGCCAACAAGCTGATCAAAGGCTTTCTCGGCACGGCCAACATCGACACCAACTCCAGACTCTGCATGGCCTCGTCGGTGGCGGGCCACAAGCGCGCCTTCGGCGCCGATACGGTGCCGGGCCTCTACGAGGATTTCGAACTGGCCGATCTCGTCGTGCTGGTCGGCAGCAATCTCGCCTGGTGTCATCCCGTCCTGTTTCAACGCCTGGAGGCGGCCAAGCGCGCGCGGCCCGGGATGAACATCGTGGTGATCGATCCGCGCCGCACCGAGACCTGCGAGATTGCCGACCTGCACCTGGCGCTTCGGCCTGGCAGTGATGTCGCCCTGTTCAACGGTCTGCTGGTCGAACTGCACCGCCGCGGCGTCATGGCAAGGAAGTATGTCGAGCGGCACACGACGGGCCTCGACGAGGCGCTGATGGCGGCACGCGCCGGCGATCTCGAGTCCTGCGGATTGCCGGCGGCCGATGTCGCGACCTTCGTCGAGTGGTTCGCGCGCGCCGAGAAGACGGTGACGCTCTATTCGCAGGGCGTGAACCAGTCGAGTGCCGGTGTCGACAAGGTGAATGCCATCATCAACTGCCATCTCCTGACCGGGCGCATCGGCCGCCCGGGCATGGGGCCGTTCTCGATCACCGGGCAGCCCAATGCCATGGGCGGTCGCGAGGTGGGTGCGCTTTCCAACACGCTGGCTGCGCACATGGACTTCACCCTCGAAGACGTCGACCGCGTCGGCCGCTTTTGGCGGAGCCCCAAGATGGCCAAGCGGCCCGGGCTGAAGGCGGTCGAATTGTTCGACGCCGTGAAGTCCGGGCGGATCAAGGCTGTATGGATCATGGCGACCAATCCGGTCGCCAGCCTGCCCGATTCTGGAACTGTGCGGGCGGCGCTACAGGCCTGCGAGCTTTCCGTCGTCTCCGAAGCGGTCCGCGCCAGCGACACCGTCGATGCCTGTCGCATCCGCCTGCCGGCGCTGGCGTGGGCGGAGAAGGACGGCACCGTCACCAACTCCGAACGCGGCATCTCGCGCCAGCGACCGTTCCTTCCCGCGCCCGGCGAGGCACGGCAGGACTGGTGGATTGTGGCCGAGGTCGCACGTCGCCTGGGTTTTGGCGAGGCTTTCGCCTGGAACGGCGTCGCCGACATCTTCCGCGAGCATGCCGCGCTCTCGGCCTTCGAGAACGACGGCCGTCGCGATTTCGACATCGGCGCTTATGCCGGGATCGATGATGCTGGGTACGACAAGCTTGCGCCCTTCGTATGGCCCGCTTCCGTCGATGGAACTCGCGTGGGTGCGACGAACGGTGGGCGCTTCTTTGCCGATGGCGGCTTTTATCATGGCGATCGTCGGGCGCGCTTTATCGCGACGTCGCCGCGCGCACCCATGCATGCGCCTAGCGCCGAGCGACCGCTCAGCCTCAACACCGGCCGCGTCCGCGACCAGTGGCACACCATGACTCGGACGGGAAAGTCGGTGCGTCTCGCCGGTCATCGACCTGAGCCGTTGATCGAGCTGCACCCCGATGATGCGCTGGCGCGTGGCTTGAGCGATGGCGACATCGCCGAAGTGACCAGCGCCTGGGGACGCGCGGTGCTGCGTGTCCACCTGACGGATTCCTTACGTGTCGGCGACGCCTTTGCGCCGATGCATTGGACGGCGCAGGTCTCGCGCGCTGGCGCCATCAACGCCGCGGTCAATCCCGCCGTCGATCCGATCTCCGGCCAGCCCGAGCTGAAGCACACGCCGATCGAGATTCGACGTTTAGATATGCGCTGGCATGGCACGATTCTCGCTCGCAGACCGGTGATGCTACCCGAAATCACCTACTGGGCGCGCGCGAAGGGCGCCGGCTATTACAGCTACCTGTTGGCGGGCGAGCAGCCGCTCGGCGTCGCCCGGCAAGCCTTGTCAGCCGCGGTACGCGCGACCAATCCCGGGCCGTGGTTGAACGGCGAGCAGGGCGTGGGCTCGGTCATCAGCGATGGTCAGCTCGAGGCCGTCCTGGTGCTGGGGCCCAGGCACGACGAGAGGGCGCGTGATCGCTTCGCCCCGTTCATGGCCATGGATCGCCTCTCGGTCGAGGATCGCAACGTGTTGCTGCATGGCGGCGACGTGGCTGATCGCGGCGGCGAGATCTGCGCCTGCTTCGGTGTGTCGACGGCCGCGGTGACGGCCGCGATCGCCAAGGGCGCCACCTCGCTTGCGGCACTGGGTGCGGTCACCCGCGCCGGCACCAACTGCGGCTCTTGCCGTCCCGAACTGCGGGCGCTGCTGCGCGCCCAGCGACAGCGCGAGGCGGCGTGATGCAGGCGTTCCCGCTCTTCATGTCCCTGCAGGGCCGCCGCGCGCTGGTGGCCGGCGGCACCGAAGCCGCGGCGCGCAAGGTCGAGCTGCTGCTGTCGGCCGGTGCCCAGGTGACCCTGATCGCCGACACCGTGGTGGGCGAGATCGCCCAGCTGATCGACGAGGGCCGCATCTCCTGGGCGGGCCGCGCCTTCGACGACGAAGACCTGGCCGGCGTGTCGCTGGTCGTGGTCGCGAGCGAAGACGAGACCTTGCAGGCGCGCGTCTCGCTCGCTGCCCAGCAGCGCTGCCTGCCGGTGAACGTCGTCGACCGGCCGAAGCTTTCCAGCTTCATCATGCCCGCCATTGTCGACCGGGCGCCTATCACCATCGCCATCTCGACCGGCGGGGCAGCACCCGCGCTGGCGCGGCGCATCAGGGCCGAGATCGAGCGGGCGATGCCGGCCGCCATCGGCCGGCTCGCGCGCTTCGCCGAGGTCTTTCGCGCCCAGGTGCGCCGCACGCTCGACCAGGCGCCGGTGCGCCGCCGCTTCTGGGACCGCGTCTTCGAAGGCCGCATCGGCGAACTGGCGCTGGCCGGCGACGAGATCGGCGCCCGGCGCGAGCTGATCAAGCTACTCGACGGCGCGCGCTCCGAGGTGCCGACGGTCGGCATGGTGCATTTGGTGGGTGCCGGCCCCGGCGATCCCGATCTGCTGACGATGAAGGCTCATCGGCTGCTGCAGCGCGCCGATGCCGTGGTCTACGATCGCCTGGTCTCGGCCGAGGTGCTGGCGATGGCGCGGCGCGACGCCGAGCGAATCTACGTCGGCAAGCGTCGCGGCAACCATTCGATGTCCCAGGACGAGATCAACGCCCGCCTCGTGGCGCTGGCCCGCGCCGGCAAGAGCGTGGTGCGGCTGAAGGGCGGCGATCCCTTCGTGTTCGGCCGCGGCGGCGAGGAGATCGCAGCACTTGCCCACGCCGGCATTGCCGTGGAAGTCGTGCCTGGCGTGACCGCCGCACTGGGCTGCGCCGCCAGCGCCGGCATCCCGCTCACCCATCGCGATCATGCCCAGGCCTGCGTCTTCGTCACCGGCCATCGCAAGGATGGCCCCCTCGGAGAGCGGCACCTCGACCTCGACTGGCCGATGCTGGCCCGGCCGCGCCAGACCGTCGTCATCTATATGGGCGTCGAGGCCCTGCCCACGATCGCCACCCAGCTCGTGGCCCACGGCCTGCTGCCCTCGACGCCGGTGGCGCTGATCGAGAACGGCACGACCGATCGCGAGCGCCGGGTCGTCGGCACGCTGGCCACCATCGAACGTCTGGCGATGCGCACCCGACTCAAGGGGCCGACTCTTTGCCTGGTGGGTGAGGTCGTGGGCCTGGCGAACGCCCAATCCGGAGCGGACAAGGCGGCTGATTTTCAGTTTGAGTCGAGAGTCGGTCTCTGATAGGACCATCTGTGACATAAATACAACAATTCAGGGGCCGGAATGCGGTTATACGTGATGAGCGTGGCAGCCCTGCTGGCGATTGCCGGCACCGCCGCCGCCCAGACCAACCCTGCAAGATCGGTGACACCCGAGGTCCTGCGCGGCACGACCGCCGATCCGGCCACCAAGAAGACACCGCCCGGTGCCAAGGCACCGGCTCCCGCCAAATCTACTGCCGTCCAGAAGACGGCGGCTGCCGCGCCCGCCGCCAAGCCGGCCGCCCAGCAGCGCCCCGCAGCTCAGCGCACCACACCCCAGACCCTGCGCGCCGCCCGCTACGGCGGCTTTGCCCCGGCCCAGCCGCCCGGCCCGCCGCCGCCGCTCGACACGACGAGCCCGCGCAGCCTCAGCCTGATCAACTTCAATACCCAGGAGACGCTCACCGTCACCTTTTGGTCGAACGGCGCCTATCACCGCGACGCGCTCAACCAGCTGAACCACTTCCTGCGCGACACCCGCGACAATGCCGAAACCGAGATGGATCCGCTGCTGTTCGACGTGCTGTGGCACACCACGCGGATCGTGGGCTACGGCGGCTCGATCGAGGTGCTGTCGGCCTTCCGCTCGCCCACCAGCAACGCCTGGCTGGCCAGCGTCAGCCGCGGCGTGGCGCGCGACAGCCAGCACATGAACGGCAACGCCATGGACATCCGCTTCCCCGGCGTCGCAGTCTACCAGATCCGCCAGGCCGGGCGGGCGCTCAACATGGGCGGTGTTGGCTTCTATCCGCGCTCCGGGTTCGTCCATCTCGACACCGGTCCGGTTCGGTATTGGTAAAATAATGTGAGCGGCATCGAGATCGTCGAAGGCGACATCACGCGCCTCGACGTCGATGCCATTGTCAACGCCGCCAAGGAATCGCTTCTCGGCGGCAGCGGCGTCGATGGCGCCATCCATCGCGCCGCCGGGCCCGAGCTGCTGGCCGAGTGCCGCACCCTGGGCGGCTGCCCCACCGGCGAAGCAAGAATCACCAAGGGCTACCGGCTGAAGGCGCGTCACGTCATCCATACCGTCGGCCCGGTGTGGCAGGGCGGCGGCGCCGGCGAGCCCGCACTGCTCGCCAACTGCTACCGCAATTCCCTGGCGCTGGCCGTCGTGCATGGCCTCGGCAGCATCGCCTTTCCCGCCATCTCGACCGGCATCTACGGCTACCCCAAGGAAGCCGCCGCCGAGATCGCCGTGCGCGAAGCCCGCATGATCGGCATGCCCGAGCGCATCGTCTTCTGCTGCTTCGATGCGGCGACCGCGGACCTCTATCGCGGGATCACTGCCCGTACCGCTTAGCATCGCGGAGATACTCCAGCTCTTCCGCCGTGCTTGCGCGGCCCAGCACCTCGTTGCGGTGCGGGAAGCGGCCGAAGCGGGCGACGACGTCGCGGTGATCGGCGGCGGATTTCAGATTCTCCTCGCCGCCGATCGTGTCGAACAGGGCGCAGGCCATGAGCTGGTCGGCCAGCGTCTCGCTGTGGCCGAACGGCATATAGAAGAAGAGCCTGTGGTTGGGCCCGAAGGCCGCGGGATAGGAGCGGGCGAGCGCCAGCCGCGCGGTTTCCAGCGCCTTGGCATCGCCCGAGAAGGCGCGGGCGGTCTTGCGGAAGCAATTGCGCGGGAACTGGTCGCAGAGAAGGATCAGCGCCAGCGCGCCCTCGGGCGAGTTCCGCCAGGCATCGAGCCCGCCCGCTGCCGCCTGCTCGATCGCCGCACCGAAGCGCGACACCGTCTCGGCGTCGAAGTCGGGTGTGCTGCGCCACCAGATGTCGCGCGCCTTCGCGTGGTCGGGATGGCCGAGGGCCAAGAACCAGAAATCGAGGATGTCGCGGATGCCGGGGGAGATGGACGGGGCGTTGCTCATGGGGCTTAGTTAGGCTTGCGGCGCCGCAGCCGTCGAGCGAGGAAAAGTCGTGGGCAAGGTCAAAAACGTTCTGTTCATCATGTGCGACCAGCTGCGTGCCGATCATCTGTCGTGCGCCGGCCATCCGCACCTGCAGACTCCCGCCATCGATGCGCTGGCCCAACGCGGCGTGCGCTTCCCGCGCGCCTATGTGCAGTCAGGCGTCTGCGGCCCCAGCCGCATGAGCTACTACACCGGCCGCTACATGTTCTCCCACGGTGCCACCTGGAACCGCGTGCCGCTCAGCTTGCGCGAAAAAACCATCGGCGACTATCTCACCCCCGCCGGCATAAAAGTGGCGCTGGCCGGCAAGACCCATGTCATGCCCGACCTCGAAGGCCTGGAGCGCTACGGCATCGAGGGCGGCTCGGCGCTCGATGCGCTCCTGCGCGCCGGCCGCTTCGAGGAGATCGACCGCTACGACGGCCACCATCCGCCGGGCAAGGAGAGCGGCTACCCTGACTATCTCCGCCGCCACGGCTACAATTCGGACGATCCCTGGACCGACTATGTCATCGCCGCCGACGGACCTGATGGCACCGCGCTCAGCGGCTGGCACATGCGCAACGTCCACCTGCCGGCGCGCGTGAAGGAGGAGCATTCCGAGACCGCCTACATGACGCGCGAGGCCATGCGCTTCATGGATGAACAAGATGAACGACCGTGGTGTTTGCACCTCAGCTACGTGAAACCGCACTGGCCCTACATGGCGCCCGCGCCCTATCACAACATGTACGGCGCCGCCGACATGCTGCCGCTGAACCGCGACGAACAGGAGCGGGTGGACGAGCATCCCGTGCTGGCCGCCTACCGCGAGCACGAGGAATCGATCTCCTTCTCCCGCCCCGAGGCGCCCGGCATCGTGCGCCCGGCCTACATGGGCCTGATCAAGCAGATCGACGACTGGCTCGGCCGCCTGTTCGCCCACATGGAAAAGAGTGGCCGCCTCGACGACACGCTGATCTTCTTCACCGCCGACCACGGCGATTTCCTGGGCGACCACTGGCTGGGCGAAAAGGAGATGTTTTACGAGGAGGCGCTGCGCGTGCCCTTCATCGTCGTCGATCCCGACCCCGAAGCCGATCTCACGCGCGGCACCGTCGACGAACGCTTCGTCGAGGCGGTCGATGTCGTGCCCACCATCCTCGAAGCGCTGGGCCTGCCGCCCAACGATCATCTCGTCGAGGGCCGCTCGCTGATCCCGCTCACGCGCAAGATCCATCTCGAGAGCTGGCGAGACGCCGTCTTCTCCGAGCTCGACTATTCCTTCCGCCAGGCCCGGCTGATCCTGAAGCGCAAGCCCGGCGAGTGCCGCGCCATCATGGTCCGCACCGATCGCTGGAAATACGTCTGGTGGCAGGATTTCCGCCCGATGCTGTTCGACCTCCAGAACGACCCCAAGGAGCGGCGCGACCTCGGCGCCAGCGAGGGCCACGCCGAAATCCGCCGCGAGATGGAACAGCGCCTGGGCGCCTGGCTGCGCGCCCGCAAGACCCGCGTCACGGTCGACGACGCCTATGTCGCCGCCCGTACCGCCACCCACAAGAAGGCCGGCGTTTTCTTCGGCCAGTGGTGAGGCCGCCTGCTGTCACACTAAAAAGTGTCACACCAAGTTGAGACAAATGTTGTGACACAGGTTGAGCGCCCACCTGTGACATCGTCGGGAATCTGACCCTGTGGCCCCACCTCGGGCAGCCACAGAAGACCGTCGAATCGACACTCGGGCGCGTTCTTCGCGCCTCGGTCCACCCCACCTGCCGGACGATCTTCGGCGGGGATGGCCTTTGCTTGCTACTCACGGCTCAGTACCCGGTCAGGGCAAGGCCGCGGGACGGCCCCTCATCCTCCAGGGATCGTACCCGGCGGGCGCGCCGGGCGGGGCATGGCCAAAGATTCGGATCGGCGTCAGGACGGCGGCGACCTCATGCGCGTGCTGCGTGCCGATCCCTGTCGATCGGGAGCAACCTCATACTCTTCCGGAGCGCGCAGTCCGGTCGAGGGTCACAGTCCTGAAGACTGGTCATGATCGGCCGGCGCGTCTTCAGGCCTTGGCGAAGTCAGGCTTCTCGACACCAACCATCGTGTCGTAGGCCTTGAGGATCGTTTCCTCCGGCGTTCGTGTGACGCCGCTGTCGTGGTAGATCGCCTTCAGCCACATCGCCATCTTGGTGTGATAGCCATTCATGATGAAGCGTTCCGACATGACCTTGCGCAACATCTCCTCGCCCCTGGCGACATAGGCCGCATCGGGTTGGCCGCCCTCCACCAGATGACGGCAGGCCCATTGGCCGAACATCAACTCCGCCCGCACGATGGCCGGCGCCGACGAGGCCTTGGTGGTGAGTCCGGCTTCCCGACTGAGAGTAAGGCCGACGTCGTAGCGCCGCGCCGCCAGATTGAGCGGAAGTGAGAGTTCGAGCCCTTCCCGCATCAGCAGCTTCTGCCCATTGGGTTCGAAACGGTCGAACCTGTCCCACTGCCGCCAGTCCGCCTCGCTCGCACGGGCAAACTCGGCCACTGCCGGATCGCCGTCGATCAGCCACTTGCACAGACCCAGCGTCTGCCACCATTGGTAGACGTCATAGCAGCCGTCTGAATCCTTGCCTTCGGCCGGATGAGGCTGCGCTTCCATCCAGGCTGTCATCGTCCTCGCCGTGGGCATCACCTGGTCTCGCAGACCCAGGAGATGCGCTTGGACCAAATAGCCCAGCGTGCTTGCCATATAGTGCGAACGATTGAACGGGCCAGTCTTTTCAGGTTCGAACTTCGTCGCAATCGCCAAGGCAGCGTTGAGAAATAGCTGGCGACGTTTTTCAGGTTCAAAAACTCTTGGCATTACGGCCTCCGTTCCGGATGGATGACGGCGCGCTCGCCGTCCACGATTCGTTCAACCACGCCGCTGCGCGCGTCGCCAGTACCCACCGTGACGATGGTCACGTTCTTGTTTCTCAAGTTCTCCCCGGCTCTGGCTGCGGCTTCGGGTGACAGGCGCCCTCTGTTTGCGGCCTGCAGGATGCCGTCCTCGGCATGCTTCAGAGCATCCTCCAATGACTTCTTTGACTGATGCGCCCGCCGGCCCGGACCGATCGACGTATCCGACCCGCGCCACTTCGAATCCCACAAGTGAACCTCGCCGTTGCGGTCGACCGAGATCACGTCCGGTCCCCGCTCGCCCGCCTTGCGGCCGAACTCGATGACGGTGTGATCGGGGAAGTGCTGGGCGATGTCGTTCGCGAGCCCATGCTCGCCGCGCAGGCCCTTGCGATGGCTCTCGTTGTCCGGCAGGTAGTCCCGCCCCGCCGCAAACGTCGGCCCGAAGGCCAACGTCCGCGGCGAGGTCTCTGTTCTCTTCGTCGCTTGGCGTGACGGCGGCAGCCGCTCAGCGCGTCTTCAGGCCTTGGCGAAGGCAGGCTTCTCGACACCGATCATCGTGTCGTAAGCCTTGAGGATCGTTTCCTCCGGCGTTCGTGTGATGCCGCTGTCGTGGTAGATCGCCTTCAGCCACATCGCCATCTTGATGTGAGAGCCGTTCGGAATGAAACGCTCCATCATCACCTGCCGCAGCATCTCCTCGCCCTTGGCGACATAGGCTGCATCGGGTCGGCCGCCTTCGGCCAGATGACGGCAGGCCCATTGGCCGTGCATCAGCTCCGCCCGAACGATGGCCGGCGCCGACGAGGCCTTGGTCGTCAGCCCCGCCTCATGGCAAAGAGTAAGACCGACGTCGTAGCGCCGTACCGCCAGGTTGAGCGGGAGCGAGTGTTCGAGCCTTTCCCGCATCAGCAGCTTCTGCCCATTGGGCTCGAAGCGGTCGAACTTGTCCCACCCTCGCCAGTCAGCCTCGCTTGCGCGGGCAAATTCGATTATCGCCAGATCGCCGTCGATCAACCACTTGCACAGTCCCAGCGTCTGCCACCATAGGTACACGCGGAAGCATTCGTTCGTGTCCCTACCTTCGATGGGATGCGGCTGCATTTCCATCCAAGCCATCATCGTCCGTGCCGTCGGCAGGACCCGATCACGCAGTCCCAGAAGATAAGCGTGAATCAGATCATCTACCCTGGACGACATGTAACTCGCTCGATTGAGCGGGCCGGTCTTCTCCGGCTCGAAATCCATTACGCGCGGCAAATCGAAACCAAGATAGAATCTGCGATCTTTTTCGGGGTCAAAGTTCCTCGGCATCAGGGCCTCCGTTCTGGATGGACGACGGTGCGCTCGCCGCCCACGATTCGTTCAACCACACCGTTGCGCGCACTGCCAGTGCCGACCGTGACGATTGTCATGGTCCGGCTTTCGACATTTTTCACAGCCTTGGTGCCGGCCTCG
>JAUXST010000607.1 GCA_030679805.1 Reyranella sp.
TCGCCGTCGGCCAGACCGGCACCGGTTTCATGATCAATACCAAGACTTTCAAGGAGAAGGGTTGGGCGACGCCGACCTCGTGGAACGACCTCAAGGATCCCAAATTCAAGAAGCTGCTGGTCATTCCGCCGATCAACAACACCTACGGCCTCTACACGCTCATGATGTATGCCCGCCTGAACGGCGGCGGCGAGAAGAACATCGAGCCGGGCTTCAAGGTAATGAAGGCCGACGTCAATCCCAACGTGCTGGTCTACGAGCCCTCGCCCGGCAAGATGACGGAGCTCTTCCAGTCGGGGCAGGCGCAGATTGCCGTGTGGGGCACCGGACGCGTCCAGGCCTTTGCCAACACGGGCTTCCCGGTCGACTTCATCTATCCCAAGGAGGGCGCGCCGATCCTGCTCGCCTCGGCCTGCCCGGTCGCCAAGGCGTCGGCCAATCCGCTGGCCAACGAGTTCATCAAGACCCTGATCTCGGCTCCGGTGCAGACGGCCTTCGCCAAGGAGATGGGCAACGGTCCGGTCAACACCAAGGTCGACGTCAACATGCCGGAACTGAAGATGGCGCCGGTCGGCGCGCGCGCCAAGCTGGTGATCCAGCCCGACTGGAATGCCATCAACTCCCAGCGCGAGGACTGGACCAAGCGCTGGAACCGCGAAGTGGAGCGCTGATCCGGCGTGCACCATCCCATCTACCTTTTTCGCCACGGCGAAACGGCGTGGAACGCTGAGCGGCGCGCCCAGGGCCATCTCGACTCGCCGCTGACGGCGGCGGGTCAGGTCCAGGCGCGCGCCATGGGTGCGACGCTGGCGGAGGAGCTGCGGCAGGCGGGCTACGAATCGTCGGGCGTCGTCGTGCGCGCGAGCCCGCTCGGACGCGTTCGCGAGACGCTGGCGATTGCCGCCGAGGCCGCGGGCCTCGCACACGACGAGCAGTGCTTCGACCATCGGCTGCGCGAGATGAGCTGGGGCGACTGGGATGGCCTCAACGGCGCCGAGATCGAGGCCGGCTGGCCGGGCGCCATGGCGGCACGGCGGCTCGATCATTGGAACTATCAGCCGCCGCGCGGTGAGAGCTACGTCATGGCGGCTCAACGTGCCCAGCCGGCACTCGACGACATCGCGGCGCTAGCGGTAGAGCGGCCGGTGGCGGTGTTCGCGCATGGTGGCATCGGCCGCGTGCTGCGAGGCCTTTTTCTCCGCGTGCCCGACGCCGAGATCCTGACCATGGACCAGCCGCAGGATGCCTTCTACCGCCTGCATCGGGGCGCCGCGGCTCGTATCGGGACGTCCATCGGTACCCAGGTCGAGGCCTGATGGCCTTCCTCATCCTCGAAAGACTGACGAAGAAGTTCGGCACGCACCTGGCCGTCGACGGACTCTCGCTCGAAGTCGAGAAGGGCGAGTTCATCGCCCTGCTGGGCCCGTCGGGTTGCGGCAAGACCACGACTCTGCAGATGATCGCGGGCTTCGTCGATCCCACGGCGGGCGCCATCCGGCTCGAAGGCCGTGATCTCCTGGCGATAAAGCCCGCCAAGCGCGGCCTCGGCATCGTGTTCCAGAGCTACGCGCTCTTTCCCCACATGACCGTGGCCGAGAACGTGGCGTTCGGCCTCGAGATGCAGGGCGTGGCCGCCGCGGAACGCACGAAGCGTGTCGCCGAGACGTTGGAGCTGGTGGGGCTCGGCGCCTTTGCGGGCCGCTTTCCGCGCCAGATGTCGGGCGGCCAGCAGCAGCGCGTGGCGCTGGCCCGCGCGCTGGTGATCCGGCCGAACATCCTGCTGCTCGACGAGCCGCTTAGTAATCTCGACGCCAAGCTGCGCGAAGAAATGCAGATCGAGTTGCGCCAGATCCAGCGCACCGTCGGCACCACCACCATCCTGGTGACGCACGACCAGGCCGAGGCGATGGCGCTCAGCGATCGCATCGTGGTGATGAACCAGGGTCGCGCCGAGCAGATCGGCCCGCCGCACGAGGCCTATGAGTGGCCGGCGACGCCGTTCGTCGCCAACTTCTTGGGCAAGACCAACCTGGTGAACGGCACGACGGTGCGGCCGGAGAAGATTTCCTTCGCCGCCTCGGGGCTCGCCGGCAAGGTCAGGACGAGAATCTTCCAGGGCAACCACTGGCTCTATCAGGTCGACACCGACAGCGGCCTGGTGACGGTGATCCGCCAGAACACCGGTGAGGCGATGCCGGCCGAAGGTGCGGCGGTGCATCTCGTGTGGGGCACCGCGCCGTGAGGGCCGCTCCTTATCTTCTCAGCCTGCCGGCGCTGCTGCTGTTTGCCGGCGTGGTGATCGCGCCGCTGGTCATGACGGTGCTGCTCTCGTTCCACGACTGGGGCCAGTACAAGGGTATCGAACCGATCTTCATCCTCAAGAACTGGCAGGAGGTGCTGACCGACTCCTATTTCCTGGAAATGTTCGGGCGGACCTTCCGCATCGCCTTCTTCGTCACTTTGCTCGCCGCCCTGTTCGGGGCGCCCGAGGCTTATATTCTGAACCGCATGCGCAGCCCCTGGCGCGGCCTCTTCCTGCTGGTGATCCTGGGACCGCTGCTGATTTCGGTCGTGGCGCGCACGCTCGGCTGGGCGCTGCTTTTCGGCGGCAATTCGGGACTGGTGAACAAGGCGCTGATGTCTGCCGGCCTGATCTCGGCGCCGTTGCCCTTCATGTTCACCGAGACCGGCGTGGTGGTGGCGCTGGCCCATGTGCTGATGCCCTACATGGTGCTGGCGGTGTGGGCAGCATTGCAGCGACTCGATTCGCAGATCGAGAACGCCGCCGTGGCGCTGGGGGCGGGGCCCTTCACCGTGCTACGTCGCATCGTGCTGCCGCAGGTGATGCCGGGGATCCTCTCCGGCGCCATCATCG
>JAUXST010000608.1 GCA_030679805.1 Reyranella sp.
CGGCGGCCAGCAGCATCAGCGCCACCGCCACCAGCACGGCCGCGACCATGATCGGCAGATCGTCAGTCATGCCGACGGCGGTGATGATGCTGTCGAGCGAGAAGACGATGTCGAGCACCAGGATCTGGCCGATGGCAGCGGTGGCCGTGAGGCTGCCCGCGGCCGAAGGCTCTCCGCCGTGCCCCGCGCCGCCGGCCACGCTGTCGTGGATCTCGGTCGTGGCCTTCCAGATCAGGAACAGGCCGCCCGCGATCAGGATGAGGTCGCGCCATGAAAAGGCCTGGCCCAGCAGGGTAAACAGCGGCTGGGTGAGCTGGACGATGAAAGCCACCGTGCCGAGTAGCGCCAGCCGCATGAACACCGCCAGACCGATGCCGAGCCGACGCGCCCGCGAACGCCGCCCCTCAGGCAGCTTGTTGGTCAGGATGGAAATGAAGATCAGGTTGTCGATGCCGAGCACGACTTCCATGACCACCAGCGTGGCCAGCGCCGCCCAGGCGTTGGGGTCGCGGGCGAGGACGAGGATTTGTTCCATGACCGCCCCAACATAAGTCATTGCTGCTGCCCGCCAAGAGACCTTTCTTTTGCAAGGTCCAGCCGCTAAGCCCGCTGCCGATGTCTCCCTCCGCCGCCCCGCCGCGGCCCGCCCCCACGTCGGCGCCCAAGTCCGCGCCCACCCTCGCCATCGTGTTCCTGTCGGTCGCGGCCTTCGCTTCTGCCGCCAACATGCGCGTGACCGACCCGCTTCTGGTCCAGCTCGCCGCCGAATTCGGCGTCACCGTCGGCGGCGCCTCGATCGTGGCCACGGCCTTCCTGTTCGCCAACGGCGTGTTCGTCCTGGTGCACGGCCCGTTCGGCGACCGCTACGGCAAGATGCCGGTGGTGACGATCGCCTGCATCGGCGCTGCCCTCTGCTGCATCCTGAGCGCGCTCGCGGCCTCGCTCGGCCTGCTCACCCTGGCGCGCTTCCTGACCGGCGTCGCGAGTTCGGCCATCATTCCACTCGCCATCGCCTGGGTCGGCGACAACGTGAGCTACGACCGGCGCCAGGCCATGCTCGCGCGCTTCCTCACCGGCCAGACGCTGGGGCTGATGACGGGAGCGGCGCTCGGCGGCGCGATCGGCGACTGGCTGGGCTGGCGCTCGGTCTTCTGGGTGCTGGCCACCATCTATCTGGCGGCCGGCGGCGCCCTGATCGCGGTCATGCGCGTCCGCCCGGACCTCGCCCGACCGGGCGAGCGCGCGGAGGGCTCGATGGTGGGCCAGATGATCGGCGTGCTGCGCCGGCGATGGGCCCTCACCGTCATCATCGTGGTGGCGCTGGAGGGTGGCGTGTTCTGGGGCGCCTTCACCTTCGTCGGCGCCGACCTGCACCAGCGCTTCGGCCTGGGCTTCGCCGCCATCGGCCTCGCGGTGGCAGCCTTCGGCGCCGGCGGCTT
>JAUXST010000609.1 GCA_030679805.1 Reyranella sp.
GCGGCGCCCCAGGACCGCCGTGTCAGCATGGACCTGAACGACATCTCAAACCTCGACAAGCACGGCGAGGTGCTGCCGCGCGACGACCGCCGCCGCCTGTTCGGCCTCGGCAACCAGCTCTGGCACTCCGACAGCTCGTTCAAGGATGTGCCGGCCAAGTATTCGCTGCTGTCGGCCCGCAAGATTCCGCCGACCGGCGGCAACACCGAGTTCGCCGACATGCGCGCGGCCTACGATGCGCTCGATGAGGCGACCAAGCGCGAGGTCCACGGCCTGATCTGCGCCCACAGCCAGGTCTTTTCGCGCGGCATCCTCGGCTTCGACGACTTCACCGAGGCCGAGCGCCAGAAATGGGCGCCGGTGCGCCAGCGGCTGGTGCGGCGCCATCCCACGACCGGGCGGCTGTCGCTCTATCTCGCCTCCCATGCCGGCGGCATCGAAGGCTGGCCGATACCCGAGGCCCGTGCCTTCCTGCGCGACCTCACCGAGCACGCCACGCAGCGCAAGTTCGTCTATGCCCATGTCTGGAAACCGTGGGACCTCGTGATGTGGGACAACCGCGTCACCATGCACCGCGCCCGCCGCTACGACCCCACCGAAGTGCGCGACATGCGCCGCACCACGCTCACCAACGAAGTGTCGAGCCTGGACCAGGCGCCATAGCGGCCCATGCGACTCCAGTTCCTCGGCTCCGGCGACGCCTTCGGCAGCGGCGGTCGTTTCAACACCTGCTTCCATCTCGAGCGCCAGGAGCGCGGCAACGTGCTGATCGACTGCGGCGCCTCCTCGATGGTGGCGATCCGCAAATGGGAGGTCGAGCCCAATGCCGTCTCGACGGTTCTGGTGAGCCACCTGCATGGCGATCACTTCGCCGGCCTCCCCTTCTTCCTGCTCGATGCCCAGCTCGTGAGCCGTCGCACGGCGCCGCTGCTGCTGGCCGGCCCACCGGGCTTCGAGGAGCGGCTAATGATCGTCATGGAGGCGATGTTCGCAGGCTCGACCAAGTCCCCGCGCAAGTTCGAGCTGGAGATCCGCGAACTCGAGCTGCACCAGCGGGCCGAGCTGAATGCGCTCGCGGTCACGCCGTACCTGATGAAGCATTTCAGCGGCGCGCCCTCCTATGCGCTCCGGATCGAGACCGAGGGCAAGGTGCTCACCTATTCAGGCGACACCGAATGGGTCGATGAGCTGATCCCGGCCGGCCGCGACGCCGACCTCTTCATCTGCGAGGCCTATTTCTTCGACAAGGTGATGAAGTACCATGTCGACTACAGCACGCTCATGAAGCGCCTGCCCGAGATCGGCGCCAAGCGCACCATCGTCACCCACATGAGCGCCGAACTCCTGAGCCGGCAAGGCGAGATCGCCTGCGAGGCGGCGCACGACGGGATGGTGGTGGAGTTCTAGGACGTCCCCTTGTTGCCGTGGCTCTTGAGCAGCTTCGGGATCTGCACCGACGTCGGTATCTCGATCAGGAATTCCTCGTCACGATCGAGATGGTGGATGCGGGTCGGGTCGCTGCCGGTGAAGCGCGACATCGCCGGAATATCTTCCCAGTACGAGATCGTCATGAATTCGGACTCGGTCTCGCGGTCCTCGCGAAAGGTCTGGACGCCCAGTGCTTTCTCGATCAGCGGCTTGATCCCGATCTCATAGTTGTAGGTTTCGTACTCGTCGGCCCGCTCGCGTCGCACGCACCCGCGCCAGATCCGGGCGATGGTCGGCTGCTTCGGCGCATTGCCACTCATTTCGGTCCCCACTCCTCGAGTATCGTTCCTGTCGCCGGGTCGAGCGGCCGGGTGTTGCGCAGCACGAGGCCATGCATCTTCAGGATATCCTCGGGAGTCTTGTCGCGGCCGACGCCGGGAAACACCGGCCGGCCGCGCGGCACGCTGGCCTCGGTCCGGCTGAGGAAGAAGGCGTCGTAGCCGATGTTGAGGAACAGGCCGAACACGTCGGTCCCGCCCACCACCGCCAACATGCCGTCGTCGACGCCCAGCCGCTGCCAGGCCTCCTCGAACGGCGCCGTCGCCGGGTTCCACAGCACCGCCCTCGAATTCTTCGGATCGGGCATCAGCCGCTGCACGCGCCGCGTCAGCACGATGCGCCGCCGCGCCGCTTCCTTGGGGCCGCCCTCGGATGAATGGCGGCCGTTGGCAACCGCCGAGGCCCGGTCGAGCGAGGCCTGGTAGAATTCCTGGTCGGCCGGAATCTTGAGAACTTCGGGAAACGAACTGTCGGACCCCGCGATCATCCCCTCGCGCGAGACGATGGCGAAACCTTCGATCCGGGGACGCTTAATGGCCATGCCGCTGCCTTTCAGACGCTCATCGCGCCAATGATGGCGCCTTGTATAACGAGCACCCCCAGCCAATGGGTGCCGTCGATCATCGTGAGTGAGGCCTTGCGCCCGGCGAAGGCGTTGTTGACGGCGAGTGCGGTGGCGACGAACCCGGCCCAGAGGAAGAGTGCGGAGACGACGCCGTTCTTCAGCGTCACCTGCCCCGGCCCGAGATGGCCGATCGTGCCGGCCAGCACCCAGGCCATGACCACGAGCGCCACGATCGACACGATGAAGGGGCCCGGCTTGGGCTTGCCGGACGGCATCAACTGTTCCCTGGTCTTCTCGACCGCCTGCAGCCACCGGGCGGACAAGGCCATGTAGCGGACAAGGCCATGTAGTAGACCGATCCGAAGGCGAAGCCGGCCACCGCGGCGATCACGATGGCGAGTATATTCATGCCGGCGAAGTTCATGGTGCGCCTCCCTGGTCCCGGGCAGCCTAGCGCGCCCCCGTCCGGCCGTCGCCCCTTATGGATGGAGGTGCTTCACCAGAAACGCCGTCTGGTCGGCCACGATGCGGTCGACGAAGGGCGGGTGATAGACCTCGAAATGATCCGTCGGATAGTGGATCGCCTCGCCGCGCGGCGCCGCGCGCGCGACCCGAACGGCAATGGCGGGATCCATGAGATCCTCACGGTCGCTGACGCAGACCAGCAGAGGACAGCGCACACGCCGCGCCTGGGCGGCGGCATCGTAGAACAGCATCGACAGCCCCGCGCCCGCCGCGATGCGGCCGTCGAACGTGACGCCCCCGGGTACTACCGACATCCAGCCGTCATAGGCGCCCGGCCGGTTGACGAAGGCGAGTTCGCCCGGCCGGCCGACGATCTGGACGTAGTGCCGGCCCAGCCCCAGGGCGCCGCGGATCAGGTCGGAAAAGATCGGAACGGTGAAGCGCATCAGATGACCCAGGCCGGAGCGCAGCGCCGGCGCCCGTCCCTGCAGGATCGGGCACTGCACCACCGCGGCCGAGATGTCGTACCGCCGCGCCGCCGTCGCCACAACGTGGCTGGCGCCAAACGAGGTGCCCCACAGCGCCACACGCGACGCATCGAGCTCGGGCCGGTCGCGAATGAAGGCGAGGGCTGCATCGATATCCTCGAAATAGCGCCGGATGCTCATGAGCTGGCGCGGCGTGCCGCCCGATTCGCCCAGGTGGCGGAAGTCGAACGCCACCACGGCGAGGCCCGCCGCAGAGAACCAGCGTTCGTACTGATCGAGCATCATCGAATGGGTGGCGCCGCCGCCGTGGATGAGCAGGACCACGGGGTGCGGGCCGGCGCCGGCCGGCAGGGTGAGCCAGGTGGCGCAGGTCTCGGTCCCCGAGCGGAAGGTCGTGCGGATGGTCATAGCCGTCTCCTTGAGGTACGGTGTACGTGATAAGCACGAAGTATTACGTACACTGTACGTTGTCAAGGGAGCCCCATGCCACCCAAAGCCAAGTTCGACCGCGCCAAGCTGCAGGACGCGGCCCTTTCCATCGTCGACGGGCAGGGCCTACAGGCCCTCTCCATGCGCACCCTGGCGGCGGCGCTGGGGACGGGTCCGATGACGCTCTACAACTACGTGCGCGACCGCAGCGATCTCGACGCGCTGGTGGTCGAGGCGGTGATGTCCAAGGTGCGGCTGCCGCGCGAGAGCGGCGCGTGGCAGGCCGACGTGCGGGCCATCGTCGAGGCGACGTGGCGCACCGTGCGCCGCCATCCCAACGTCATCCCGCTGGCGCTCACCCGCCGCACCTTGCACGAGACGACCCTCGAATGGGCCGAGGCCCTCCTGCGGGCGCTGGCGCGGAGCGGCCGGACCGGCGTCGACCTGCTGGTGGCCTTCCGCACCGTCTCGGGCTTTGTCATGGGCTTGGCGCAAGCGCAGCTCGCCGATCCCCTCTCACCTCAGGAGGACGGCACCAACCCGGATGTGAAGCGTGCCCAGGCGCTCGCTGCCGAACGCTTCCCGCGCCTGATCGAGATCGCGGGGGCTGCCGCAAAAGTGGGTGCGGACAAGGAGTTCCGCGCCGGCCTCGACATCGTCATGGCTGGCCTCTGCAACGAAGGAAAGAGCGATGCGCGTCACTGACCTCAGGACCATGATCGTCGAGCTTCCGCTCGAACGGCCGACCCGCAACGCGAGTGGCGTCAGCAACGACCGAATCGGCTGCGTCCTGGTCTTCATCGACACCGACATCGGCGTCACCGGCGAGAGCTTCCTGTTCACCCTGGGCGGTCGCCGCATCGAGGTGCTCGAAGCCATGGTCGCCAGCCTGAAGCCGGCCATTCTGGGCGAGGACATCCGCTACGCCGAACGCGTCTGGGACCGGCTGTGGCGCGAGCTCTACTTCCTCGGCCACAAGGGGGTCACGATCTTCGGACTCGCCGCCATCGACACCGCGCTATGGGACGCCAAGGGCAAGGCGCTGAGCCAGTCGGTCACGCATATGCTGGGCGCCGCGCGCGACCGTGTCCCCGTCTATTGCAGCGCGGGCCTGTGGCTGTCGGCGACGCCGGACGAACTGGCGGTCGAAGCGGCCGGCTACGTGGCCCAGGGCTTTCGCGGCGTGAAGATGCGCGTCGGCAAGAAGCACGTGGACGAGGACGTCGAGCGCGTAGCCGCCGTGCGCAAGGCGATCGGACCCAGGGTCTCTCTGATGTGCGACGCCAGCCGCGGCTTCACGGCGGACCACGCGATCCGCCTCGGCCGCAAGCTGGAAGACTTCGATCTCGCCTGGTTCGAGGAGCCGGTCGCGCCCTACGATCATCGCGGCTCGGCCCGCGTCGCCGCGGCCCTCGACACGCC
>JAUXST010000651.1 GCA_030679805.1 Reyranella sp.
GCTGGGCGACGCCACGCTGACGAGCCTGATCGAGGAGGCCGTCTCCCGCAATCTCGACGTCGCCTAGGCCAAGGCCAAGGTTCGCGAAGCGCGGGCCACGCGGCGGCAGAAATCCGGCGCGCTCGCGCCCAGCCTGGAGGCCACAGCCTCGGCCACCGCCAACCGAAGCGCCAGCGGCACGGCGGTATCGACGCAGGGAGGCGCCGGCGGAATGCAGACGGTGTCCGGATCCGACCAGAGCATTGCTGCGTCCAACTATTCGCTGTTCCAGGGCGGGTTCGATGCGAGCTGGGAGCTGGACATCTTCGGCGCCAACCATCGGGCCGCCGAGGCCGCAACCTACAACCTGCAGGCGACGCAGGAGGAACTGAAGGCCACGCTGCTGACCCTGATCGGCGATGTCGCCAAGTATTATGTCCAGGCGCGCGGCTACCAGGCCCGCGCGGCGCTCGCGCGCCAGACCGCCGGGGCCTATCGCGACACCGCGGCACTCGCCCGGCGCAAGTTCGAGGCGGGCACGACCTCGGGCGTCGACGTCGCCAAGGCCGAGGGGCAGACCTCGTCGTCCGAGGCGGACGTCGCCTCGCTCGACGCGTCGTACAGCGAGGCGGTGCACCGGCTCGGCGTCCTGCTCGGCGAAGGCCCGGAAGCGTTGATCCAGAGGCTCTCGGCCAAGGCCGCGATCCCGGTGCCGCCACGCTCCCCGCAGGCGGGCGTCCCGGCCGACATCCTCGAGGCGCGCCCCGACGTGCGCCAGGCGGAGCGCAAGCTTGCCGAGGCGACGGCCAAGATCGGCAAGGCGGAGGCCGCGCTCTATCCCAGCATCAGCCTGACGGGCAATATCTCGACGAACGGCCTGCAGATCGGCGATCTCGCCAAGTCGTCGTCCATCAGCTTCTCCATCGGGCCCAGCCTCAACCTTCCCCTCTTCAACGGCGGCCAGTTGCGCGCCGAGGTCGAGGTGACCCAGGCGCAGCGCGACCAGTATTTCATCGCCCTGCGCGCCACCGTCCTCACGGCGCTCGAGGACGTCGAGAACGCGCTGGTCTCCCTGGCGCAGGATCGCAAGCGCCTGGACAGGCTCGGAGCATCGACCCGTTCCTATACCGACGCCTACGAGCTTTCGCGCTCCCTGTATGTCGCGGGCGGCCAGAGCTTCCTCGATGTCCTCGACGCCGAGCGCTCGTTGCACTCGGCCCGCGACAGCCTGCTTCAAACCCAGGTGTCGGCGGCGACCGCCTACATCTCGCTCAGCAAGGCGCTGGGAGGCGGCTGGAACCGGCCGGTCGACAGCTCCCGTCCGGAAGTCGTCGACACGCAGATGGGGCCGCATCTGCGGACCCGCTACTAGACCTGAATTCCAGACGACGGTGATCGCACATGTTCCGGCTTGCCCTCACGATGCTGATCAACGAACGCGGCAAATACCTCGGCATCGTCGCGGCACTTTCCTTCACCGCGTTGATGATGGCGCAGCAGCCGGCGATGTTCGTCGGCATACTGTCGCGGGCCACGGCGCTGATCGACGATATTCCCGCCGTCGATCTCTGGGTCATGGATCCCAACGTCCAGTATGTCGACGACTCCAAGCCGATGCAGGATGCGCTGCTCTATCGCGTCAAGGGCATCGCCGGCGTCGAGTGGGCCGTTCCCTTCTATGCCGGAACCATCCAGGCCCGGCTTCCGGATGGCAATTTCCGCAACTGCATCTTCTACGGCATCGATGACGCCACCTTCATCGGCGGGCCGGCCAGGATGATCGAGGGGCGCATCGCCGACCTGCGCCTGAGCGACGGCGTCGTTGTCGACGAAGCGAGCGCCCGCGGGCTCCTGGCGCAGACGGCTTCCGGCGAACAGCAGGCACAGCTCAGCGTGGGATCGACGCTGGAACTCAACGACCTGCGCGCCTCGATCGTGGGCCTGCATGGCGGCACGCCCAACTTCCAGTCCCAGCCCATCATCTACACGACCTACAACCGGGTGAAGCGCTTCAAGACATCCGATCGCAAGCTGCTGTCCTTCATCCTGGTCAAGCTGCAGCCCGGCGCCGATGCCGCGGCGGTGGCGGGCAGCATCCGCCGCTACACCGGCCTCGCCGCCTACACCAAGGCGGAGTTCAGCGCCATGAGCTCCAACTACTTCCTGTTCCGCACCGGCATATTCCTGAACTTCGGAGCCTCGGCGCTGATCAGCTTCCTGATCGGCGGCAGCATCGCCGCGCAGACCTTCTACAACTTCACCATGGATCACCTGCGCTACTTCGGCGTGCTCAAGGCGATGGGGGCGAGCGGGCGCCTGCTGTTCGGGATGATCGCCCTGCAGATGCTGTGTGCCGGCGCGGTCGGCTTCGGCGTGGGGATCGGCGTCGTGACGTTCTTCGGCGTCGTGGTCCAGGGCAACACGATCGCCTTCAATCTCAACTACTGGATCATCGGCGGCTCCGCCGTCGCGATCCTCCTGCTGTCGCTCGGCACCGCGGTGCTGAGCTCCCGCCCGGTGCGCCGGCTCGAGCCGGCCGCCGTGTTCCGGGGCTGACGCCGTGTTCGGGGGGCTGACGCCAATGGGCGATCCGCCGCTGGAGATGGCGATCCATTGCCGTGGCCTCGTCAAGTCGTTCGGCCGCGGCGATGCGCGCGTGCCGGCGTTGCGCGGCCTCGATCTCGATATCGCCTATGGTGAGATGGTGATGCTGGTCGGCCCTTCGGGGTGCGGAAAGACGACGCTGATCTCCGTCATCGCCGCCGTTCTGGATCAGGACGCCGGGCTCTGCAGGGTTCTGGGCCGTGACCTGGCGCGCCTGACCCAGGCCGACAAGACCCTGCTGCGCCGCAAAGCGGTAGGCTTCGTCTTCCAGGCGTTCAATCTCATTCCGACGCTGACGCTCGCCGACAATGTCACCGTGCCGTTGCTGCTCAACGGCTCCCCCCGGGAGACGGGCCGCAAGCAGGCCGTCGAGATGCTGGACCGGCTGGGACTGGGCGGGCGAGCGAACGCCCTGCCGTCGGAACTTTCCGGCGGCCAGCAACAGCGCGTGGCGATCGCCCGCGCCCTCGTACACAAGCCAAGCCTCGTCGTCTGCGACGAGCCGACGAGCGCACTGGACGCCAAGACCGGCGAGACGATGCTCCATCTGCTGCGCGAGATCGCGCTGCAGGAGAGGCGAACCCTGGTCATCGTCACCCACGACAATCGGATCCTGAAATATGCCGACCGCGTGATCGAGATGAGCGACGGCGTCATCACCCGATCCGGCGCGGGACCATCGCTGGGACCACCGGCGTCCACGGACATCCGGAGCAGTCTGTCATGAAGTTGTTCTCGCTCTTCCTCAGGGTGGGCTTGCCCGTTCTCGCCCTCGGCGGCGTGGCCGCGGCGCTTGCGGTGGCGAACAAGGGCAATCAGCCGCCGGCGGCGGCCGAGGTTTCGGGCCATCCGCCGGCGGCGCCATACGCCTCCTATGTCGCCGGCGTGGGCCTGGTCGAGGCGCTTGGCCGGAACATCGACATTTCCACGCCGGTCGGCGGAATCGTCGACAAGGTCCATGTGCGGGTCGGCGACCGCGTGTCCACCGGCGATCCGCTGTTTCGCATCGAAGGCCGGGACAAGGAGGCCGAACTCAAGATTCGCGAGGCGGCGATCCCGCTCTATGAGGCGAAGATCCAGGAAGCGGAAGCGGCTCTGGCGGACTATCGCGTGCAGTTCAAGACCGCCGAGACGCTGGCCGACAAACGCGCCCTCAGCACGGAGGAATTCGCAAAACGGCGGGCCAATGTCGCGATCTACGAAAGCAAGCTCGCCGAGGCGAAGGCGAGCCTTGCCGGCGCGATGGCCGAAGTCGAGCAATCGAAGACCGATCTCGAACGCCGGCTCGTGCGTTCACCGATCGACGGCCAGGTGCTGCAGCTCAATGTCCTGCCCGGCGCCTATGCCGCCGCGGCCGTCAACGACACTGTATTGGCGATGGTGGGCCAGGTGGATCGTCTGGCGGTGCGCGTCGAGATCGACGAGAACGACGCGTGGCGCTTCGAGCGAGGACGGCCGGCGCGCGCTTCCGTTCGCGGCAACAGCGATCTCACGGTCGATATGACGTTCGAGTATGTCGAACCCTATGTCCGCCCGAAGAAGTCGCTCACCGGCTCGAGCACCGAGCGGGTCGATACGCGTGTCCTGCAGGTGGTCTACAGCTTTCCGAATGGAAAGATCCCGGCCTACGTCGGGCAGCAGATGGATGTCTTCATCAGCGCCCCCGCGGTCGCGGCGGCCAAGGGGCCGGCCGGAAAATAGACTTCGTCGAGGCGCGCGAGGCGTCGCCGTTCAGGCCTACTCGGCCGCCTTCGCGCGCACCGGAAGCTTCCAGCCGGGCCGGATGAAGTGGCAGGTGTATCCGTTGGGGATGCGCTCCAGGTAATCCTGGTGCTCGGGCTCCGCTTCCCAGAAGTCCGATGCGGGCGTCACCTCGGTCACGGCCTTGCCGGGCCACAGGCCCGAGGCGTCGACATCGGCGATCGTGTCCTCCGCGATCCGGCGCTGCTCGTCGGAGGTGTAAAAGATCGCCGAGCGATAGCTGGTGCCGCGGTCGTTGCCCTGGCGATTCATCGTCGAGGGATCGTGGATCTGGAAGAAGAACTCCAGCATCTTGCGAAAGCTGGTCTTCGCCGGATCGAAGATGATTTCTATGGCCTCGGCATGGCCGTCGTGGTTGCGATAGGTCGCGTTGGCCACGCGGCCGCC
>JAUXST010000652.1 GCA_030679805.1 Reyranella sp.
CGCGGCCGCGGCTCGATCCTGCAGCACACCCCGATCAAGAGGAGTTAGTTCGCATGCAGCTCTATGCGCCCACGTCCACGACGCCGAAACGCAAGGCTTTCCGCGCCCCGGTGCTGGCCAGCATCGATGGCCTCAGGCTCGGCATCCTGGAGAACGGCAAGCTCAACGCCGAGGAGATGCTGAACGAGGTGGCCCAGCTCTTCGTCCAGCGCAACGGCTGCACCATCCGCACCTTGGCCTCGAAGAAGAACGCGAGCGCGCCGGCGCCGGCCAACACCCTGGTCAAGGTCGCGCAGGAGGTCGATTTTTTGCTGACGGGCCTTGGGGATTGAGGCTCCTGCTCAACGTGCAGTCTGCACGACGGCATCAGCTTCGAACAACTCGGCAAGCGCGCGGTGGTGCTCTGCACCGCGCCGTTCGAGGTGACCGCGAGAAACATCGCGCGCGTCCTCGGCCTGCCTGACTATCCCTTCCTCACGGTCCAGCATCCCATCGGCAGCTGCACTCTGCCGGAACTGAAGGCCCGTGCCGAGATCGCGTATCAGCAGGCGCTGCCCATCCTGCTTAAAGTCTGAAGCAAAGCTGGGAACGGCCGTCAGCTGGGCAATCGCACCTTGCAGGCGCGCATGTCCCAGGGGTCGCCGTCGGCAAGTAGCTTTCCCTCTTCGACCAGGGCAACGACGCGCGTCAGCAGCATCAGATCGCCCACCTGGTAGTAGGGCTCCGAGCTGTAGGCCATCGCGGCGCCGACAACGCGGGCAATCTTGCGCCATTCGGGGGCTGCCTGTTCGACGAGTAAGGAATCGAAATGCTCGATCGGCGCCGAGACCAGACCCGTAGGCGACACGACACGAAAGGGTGCGTTTTCTCGCCGTAGCTGGTGCCACTGCCGATGGGCCTCCTCTCTTTCCTGGGCCGTAATGGGCCGCTCGCTCCCGAGCAGGCTCGCCAGTCGATTGTCCGGAATGATCGAGACGGTTCCCGTAACGTCGACAATGTCGTACGGCCGATCCCCCAGCCGGTCGGCCAATGCCAGGAAGAAGGTGAGCTCCTGCGCAGAGTGGCGTCCGAACCAAACGATGAGCCTGTCGTCGGTTGTCTCCACGCGATTCCAGAATGTCTCGAAGTCACTGGTGACTTCGGCAATATCGTAGAACCGGGCCCACCATGCTATACGCGCCGAGTGATCGTCCGAGTCGATCGGACCGCAACT